>CAZKCB010000015.1:642-16761 GCA_964550965.1 uncultured Oscillospiraceae bacterium | reverse complement strand
ACAGAAAAACCAAATATTTGCGAAGTCAATACCGCAAAACAAAGAAGCGGCTCCACGGGAACGGATGAGCTTGCCTGGCTGGGAAAATATACGCGTTTTGCGGACACCAGCCGCCTAAAGGATTAACGACGAGTAGTTTGGAGGAGGAATGACCATGGTTACAAAGGATATGCTGATCAACGACATTTTGGACCTTGATTTTAGAATGAACGAAGTACTGCTCAGGCATGGCTTGAACTGCTGTGGATGCCCTGGTGCCGGAACAGAGACGCTGGAAGAAGCTGCAAAGGGACACAGTGTGGATTTCGAAAAGTTATTGACGGCATTGAATGCTGTGGAAATCGGAAAAGAAGAGTAGAATGGGTTTTAAAAAAGAAAAGATACAAAACTATTATCTCCACGACACTCCTGTGGAGAATGTGTTTATTAATGAATATATGCTGGATGCCCGCGGCGAATTCGTCAAGGTCTATTTGTTTGCGCTGATGTATGCGGACAGCTCCATGGACATGACGAACGAAATGATCGCAAGGCAGCTTTCGATGGCAGAGGAGGACGTTCTTGTAGCGTGGACCTATTGGGAAGAAAAAGGCGTGATCCGCAAACACTTCCCTGAGCCTTCTGACCGCTTGCATTATCATGTCGAATTTATCGACCTCAAGGCACGGATCTATGGAAAAAACGGGAAGACAAAAGAAAAGAGCAAGGAAAAAAAGATTCCGGACAAGCTGGCGGGCCTGATGGACGACAAAGAGCTCCGTGCGCTTTACAGCAAGATCGAGCAGATCACAGGCCGACTTTTTGAAGGCAAAGAGCCAGCGGCCATATTGAATTTTATCACGGATTACGGATTTTCTCCGGATGCCGTTGCCTACGCTTACGAGTATTGCGTCAAATATAGAAACAACAGCAAGCAAAATTATGTTGCTGCTGTTTTAAAAGAATGGGCTGAAAAAGGTCTTCTCTCGGTTGAGAAAATTTCGGCGCACCTTTCTGAGACGGATAACAGACATTACCTCTACAAACGCGTTCTTAAGGCTCTTGGATTTTTGAGAAATGCGACAGAAGAAGAACGCCGGATCATGGATACCTGGTTCGATGAACTTGGTGTGGATATCGAGACCGTTTTGACTGCGTGCAAAAAAACAAGCGGCATCTCTAATCCGAACATCAATTATATCAATACCGTATTGAACGCCTGGAAGACCGAAGGCAAGGGCGGAAGAAAAGGTCCTTCTCCCGAAAACCCGATCAGCCTTGTCGTGAAATCCTATGAAGAAGACCGCGTCAAGAGTGAAGCTGAGGCCGAAGAGCGCAGGGAAAAGGTCTATCGCACGATTCCGAGGATCAAAGAGATCGAAGAGGAAATGCGAAAGCTGGGCCTTGAAGTTTCGAGGATCATGCTTTCCGGAGGCGCTGAGGCAAAAGGAAAAAGCAAGGAACTTCGCGCAAAATCAGATAGACTCAATCAGGAAAAGGCATATTTGCTGACAGAAAATAATTTTCAATTAAATTATATGGATATATGGTATAGTTGCACCCTTTGCAAGGACACCGGTATACTGGATACAGGTGAACGTTGTAAATGCTTCACGGATAGACTGGAAACCGGAAAAAAGAATTTGAAAAAAGAACCCGAAAACGCTATAATGTAAAGATGTTATAATATGAAAAGCGGTAGAGTGCATATGGTACACCGGATCGAGAAAACGATAGGGAGGAACATATGGCTGGTAGGCAAAAGAAAAGAAAAAATGTTGCAGATCAGGACATACTAATGGGAGAGACAAAGGCAAGCGCAGTAGAAACGATCTTGCCGAATTTGCCAAAAGAAGACCTCGAAGCACGCGATTTGAGAAAGAAGGCCGCAATCGACCAACTTGAGCGGATCGTTACAGACAAGGTAGCATGGAAAAAAGTCGGTGATATGGATTTCATCGATCAAGAACTGTTACGGATTGCCCAAGAGCGTCAGACCTTACGCGAAAGTTTCAACACCCAGCGGAAACCCCGGAAAAAAACAACTGAAGAAATAAAAGCAGATAGAGAGGCACCGGATACAAAAGTAGATGCCTTTGTTGACTTGTTTTTTGTACGATCAAAAAACGCCTTTGAAAAAGTAAAAGGTGTATTTTTAGTTGCCGAAACGGCAGCAATTGAAAAATTTGCAAAGGCAAAATTATGGACAAATGAAAAATACGCAGTTTTAGCAGAAAAAACAGCGCCGTTTGTTCAAAAATTTGCGATTTTATCAAAAAAGGAAGCGATGCTATCCGAAAAGACCGCGCTTCTTGTAGAATGGATCGACCGGCATCTCGATGCGGGCTATGACAAAGCGGCGATTGCTGTCGGCGTTTGTGACAGCAAACAGAAATTCTTACGCCAGTGGGCCGAAAAATACAGAAAGCCTTTATTCGCTGCATTCGCAGCAACGGCCGCTACAGCAGCAGCCATTACGCTGCTTGTCGGAAGCATGACCGCATATGAATATATGTATAATGGAAAGACTCTTGGTGTCGTCAAAGATCAGAAAGAGGTTTATGCAGTTGTTGATGCGATCGGTGACAAACTCACTTATGCCTACGGCGCCGAAGTCACGATAGATAAGGACGAAAATCTTTCCTTCAAAAAAGTGGTTGGTTGGGATCTGAAAACCGATAGTCAGGAAGACATCCTCAATACCTTCACCTACATGAGCGATATGAACGCAAAAGGCTTTGCGATAAAGGTCGAGGGAAAACAAGTGGCTATTTTAGACAGCAAGGAGAGTGCAGACGCTCTTCTTGAAAACCTGAAGAGCCGCTACACCAAAAAAAGTGATACCGTCAAATACAAGTCGGTAGGTTTTACCGAGAAGGTAAAGGTTACAGAGGTTGAGACAAAGATAAAAGAAATCCAGTCACCAGAGACAGCCCTTGAGTATATGCTTACAGGCGCGGTCGAAAAGAAAGTGCATGTTGTTCAATCGGGACATACATTCGGAGAGATTGCAAAGTCTTATGGATTGGAGTCTAAAGAACTTGCAGCCTCAAAGCCGGAAGTAAAACCAGATACTCTGCAAATCGCACAGGAACTCGTGCTTACCCAGATCTGCCCCGTTCTTACGGTTGCAACAACAGAAATTGCAACCTACAATACAGCAATCAACTATGATGTTACTTATCAGGAAACGTCAACTTTGTATAAAGGCGAACAGACTGTAAAATCTTCAGGAACGAAAGGCCAAAAGGAAGTCGTAGCGGAAATCGTCCGCGAAAACGGCATCGAAGTAGGCCGCAAAGAGATAAAAGCCAAGGTTCTTTCTGAACCGGTAAATCAAGTGGTATTAAAAGGAACAAAGCCAGTCCCCGCGTTGATCGGTACAGGCACTTATGCGTACCCTGTCAGAGGCGCGAGTTTGAGTTCGCGCTTCGGCTCAAGATGGGGAAGGATGCACTACGGGATCGATCTGGCTGCATCGACAGGAACCTGGATCTATGCTTCGGATGGAGGAACGGTCATCGATTCGGGCTATGAAAGATCGTTTGGAAACGTTATAAGGATCAGCCACGGAGGAAACCGCGTAACGGTCTATGCTCATTGCAGCAAGCTCTTCGTAAAAAAGGGCGCCAAAGTGTTCCAGGGGCAGCATATCGCCAATGTAGGAAGCACCGGAAACAGCACCGGTCCGCATCTTCATTTTGAGGTTCGGATCAACGGCGTCGCAAAAAATCCGCTGTCATATATTTAATTAATATAAAAAAAGGCCTGATCAAAATTTAAATCAGGTTTGCTTTCAGCAAATACGTTTTTTCTTTTAATTTATCTCCTTGATTTGAAAAATGTCGGGAAAGTTTTTGACAAAGCTCACAATACAAAGAATCAACATGAGCCTGATATTCTGTGGCCCACCAATAGTAGTTTTCTTCAAACAGCATGCCCCGATAGAGAGTGCAGGCTTGCTCGGCCAGCTTAAGAGAGCTGGCAGGACTTGCGCTGTATTGCTTGAAGGCATCCTCAAAATCGAGAAGATCACAGGAGACGTCATCCAAACGGATCCGCATTTTTCCCCGTTCTGAATCGAGCAAAACCAGTGCTTCGGCCGAAAGGTCCTTTTTTATATGATAAAGGGTCCCATAAAGATTTTGCATGCAGCGTGTGCCGTCAAAATCGGGCCAAAGGGTTTCTGCAATTTTTTCCTTGGAAACAAATTGTCCTTTCATACAAATCAGAAAAGCAAGCAATTCCTCTTCTTTTTTTGTACGCCAGGGAATTTTGACTTCCCGGCCATCGCGCAGAAGCGAAAAACGACCAAAACAGGAAATGGACAAGGCCGAGCGCGGAGCCGCTTCTTTCGAACGGGGCTTGACACGGGACAAGGCCTTCTGAAGGCGATCCTTGTCTACCGGCTTTAAAAGATAGTCCAGGGCTTGAAGATCAAATGCTTCGATCGCATATTTGTTATAAGCGGTCGAAAAAATGATATTTGGCCCGTCTAAGATCTCAAGAAGCATATTAAATAGCGTAAGACCATTGTATTCGGGCATTTCAACATCCAGGAAAATAACATCAGGATCGATCGCCGCTATTTCGCTAAGCGCATCCCGACCTCTTTCGAACATAGCAACCACTTCGACGTCTTCGATTTCGTCGAGCAAAGATTTCAGGTTCTGAAGAGCGCAAACTTCGTCATCGATCAAGATCGCCCGCATAAGACACCTCCCAATAGGTCCTTTGGTAATAAAAGTATATATCGGGAGAGCATTTTTCGGCAAGCTGTTTTCAAATCTTAAACAAATTATCCTGAAATGTTGAGTTTTGAAAACAGAGACGGTTTTTTGACGGACTGCGTTTTTTTTGATATAATACAAAATAGTTTGTTGGGCATTAAGACATTCTAAGGAGGTTCTTATGGAGTCCAGGAAAAAAATTCTGATCGTAGAAGATGAAAAATCAATTGCTGATATTATAAAATTCAATTTGGTGAAAGAAGGCTTTGATACCGAAATGGCTCATAATGGCCTTGACGGTCTCGACAGAGCGCTTCACGGTCAACCTGATCTTGTACTGCTTGATGTCATGCTCCCCGAGCTCGACGGCTTTCAGGTATGCAAAAAAATCAGAGAGACAAGCAGCATTCCGATCCTGATGCTTACCGCAAAGGAAGAAGAGGTCGATAAAGTTCTCGGGCTTGAGCTTGGAGCGGACGATTATATTACAAAGCCGTTCAGCATGCGCGAGCTGATCGCGAGGATCAAGACAAATATCAGAAGAACAGACGTCATGGTAAGCATGCATGACGAACCGTCAAACATTACCGATTTTGGAAACCTTGCCATCGACATGAACCGTTATGAGGTCCGCAAGGACGGCAAGGCGCTGGAACTGACACTGCGTGAGTTCGAACTGTTAAAATATCTTGCCGAACGGGAGAACAAGGTCTTTTCCAGAGAGCAGCTTCTCGAAGAGGTTTGGGGATATGAATACTATGGAGACATCAGGACCGTTGATGTGACGGTGAGACGGCTTCGCGAAAAACTCGAGGACGATTCGAGCGACCCCAAATATATCATGACCAAACGAGGGATCGGCTACTATTTCAGGAGGCCCTAACGTATGAAGTTCAAAAAGCGTTGGAACAGCATACGATGGAGAATCGTGCTGATCTATTTTCTGCTGGTTTTCATTGCTATGACGATTACCGGCGTTTTTATCATGAGCGAACTGGAAGCCTATCAAATGCAATCCATTCGTGATAATTTTTCGAAGATCGTCGATGAAAACATCCTTTCTTTACAGGAATATGCTAACTTAAAGGACTACGAGCAAGAACTGCAGACCGACATCGTTGCGTGGTCTGAAAGCCTTCGGGAAGAAATGTTCGTTGTAAACAGCGACTTTATCATCATTGCATCAAGCAATCTCAACTATATCGGCAAAAGCGGTCTTGACCTTCTGGATCAGAACATTTTGGTTCAGGGGCTTTCTGGCGAAAAAGCCGAAGCGGATGTCATCCTTTCGACCGACATCCCTGTGAAAAACATGGTTTTCCCGATCCACTACAAGGGGGAAGCCGAAGGCAAGGTCACCGGTGTTGTTTGTCTTCGTGCCGACATTTCAAGCGTTTATCAGACACAAAGCAAGTCAAAGCTGATTTTCCTCCAGGCAATGTGCGTTGCTCTCGGAGTTACGGTCGTGCTTGGCTTTTTTATTGCGCGAAGCATCACGGTCCCGATCAACGAGCTGCGCGAAAAGGCGGAAAAGATGTCCGAGGGAGATTTCAGCCAGGTCGTGAGCGTCAAGTCTGACGATGAGATCGGTCGGCTTGCCGAAATGTTCAACTTTTTACGACAAAAGCTCGATCATACTCTTTCGGAAATCTCAAATGAAAAGAGCAAACTGGAAACCATCGTAAAATACATGGCAGACGGGCTTTTGGCGGTTGACATGAACCGCCACATCATCCTGGTAAATCCGGCGGCAATGGACATGCTTTCCATGACAGCAAAAGAGCTCACGGAAAGAAGCTATGATGAGATCATCGGAAAAAGAAGCAAAACCTTGCTGTTTGATCTGATTCGTGAAAACTGTAAAAATGGCGGAGCCCACAGCACTTTTGTTTATGAGGGAAAGGCCTTTGCTGTTCGATATGACAGATTCCGCGATGAAAACGATGCGGATGTCGGTATCATTATTCTCCTTCAGGATATCACGGAGCAGGAAAAACTCGATAATATGCAGCGGGACTTCGTTGCAAATGTTTCTCACGAACTCAAGACTCCGCTTACGACCATAAAAAGCTATACCGAGACGCTCCTTGACGGTGCGAGTGCAGACCCGGAAACTACGAGAAACTTCCTTACTGTAGTCGATGCAGAGGCCGATCGCATGGGTCGTCTTGTGCGTGAACTGTTGCAGCTTTCACGCCTGGATTACAAACAGGAGAGCTGGCACAAAAAAGAAGTCAATATCATAAACGTCCTGAAAACAGCGGTGACAAAGGTCGAAATGACCGCAAATACAAAAAAACAGCATATCGAGTGCGTCTTTGATCCGGAGCAGAGGATCCTGTCGGTTATCGATCGGGACCGCATCGAGCAAGTGCTTTTAAACATTCTTTCCAATGCGATCAAGTATTCTCCAAAAGAAACGACGATCCGCGTCGACGCCTACAAAGAGGATAACCTTGCCTTACTTGTTGTCGAAGACGAAGGCATCGGTATTTCTGAAAAGGAACAGCAGCGAGTCTTTGAACGCTTTTACCGCGTCGACAAGGCGCGCTCCCGTGAAATGGGCGGAACCGGTCTTGGTCTTGCGATCGCGAAACAGATCGTCGAGGAACATGGGGGAACGATCACGCTGAAAAGCGCCCTGACGCAGGGCACGCGCGTAACCATTACCTTGCCGCTTGCGCCGATGAGGGGCCAAAAAAATATCGAATGAAGAAAACGCCATAAACATGGTATAATATATGCTACATTTGTTTTCAGTGGCAAAGGTGGAAAAGATGGCAACAAAACGCAAAAGCAATAAAAGAGAGACAAAATCTTCCCGGGTCATCGACATCGATAAAGCCCGTGAAGAACGTCGGGAAAAACGCGCTCTTGTCGAAAGCAAAAAAAAGAAAAAAACGAAACCGGCCCGTGAAGAAATCTCGCAGCGCCGTGCAAGTAAACTCGTTCGCAAAAAGCTCGTCTATTTTGCGATTTTCCTGATTCTTCTCGGGGTCATCGGGCTTTCCGTATTCCGTTTGATTTCGCTTAAAGTCGAAGAAGCAAATGCACAAGCCGAATACGAAGCGCTGCAAAAAGAAAAAATGGCATTGACCGCGGAGCTTAAAATCGTAGATCGCGATGAATATATAGAGCAAAAGGCAAGAGAAGAATTGAAAATGATCCTTCCGGGAGAGAGACTTTATATCATCTCGGGCGGAGAAAAAAGTGAAGAGAAAAATGAAAAACAAAATTAGGGAAGTCATCGTAGTCGAAGGGCGTGACGATGAAAGCGCCGTAAAAGCAGCAGTAGAAGCCGAAATCATCATCACACATGGTTTTAAGATCAGCCAGACGACCTGGGGGATTTTAAACAGAGCGTACGAGGGCCCGGGCCTTTTGATCCTGACGGATCCCGATCATGCCGGAGACCAGATCCGAAGAAGGCTTGCCGAGAGATTTCCGGAGGCCAAGCACGCTTATCTTCCAAAGGAAGAAGCACTCAAAAAAGAAGATATAGGAATCGAAAACGCAACACCGGAAAACATCTGCGCCGCCCTTGAAAAAGCTCGATGCACTCGTCGGGAAAGCGGAGAAAGAAGTCCTGCAGAAACCTTTACTGCAGAAGATTTATTATATTTTGGCCTGGTCGGTGAAAACGAAGCAGGCAAGCGGAGAGATCGAATGGGAAAAAGTCTGGGTGTCGGTTACGGCAATGCAAAGACTTTTCTCAGCAGACTCAACCATTATGGAATAACGAAAGAGGAATATTACGAGCATGGAAAAGCTCTATTCGCCGACAACGATTAAAACTGTCACACACAAGTATGATTTTCATACATCAAAAAGCCTTGGACAAAACTTTCTCGTTGACGGCAATATCGTGAACAAGATCATTGACGGTTCCGAGATCGGCGAGGAAGACCTCGTGATCGAAATAGGCCCGGGAATGGGAGTATTGACGGCTGCCGCTGCAGAAAAAGCAGCAAAGGTCATTGCGGTCGAGATCGATCGCAGGTTGATCCCTGTACTCGAAGAGACCTTGAAGGACTATGACAACATAGAGGTCCGTCAGGGGGATATCATGAAGACAGATGTTCCTGCACTCATTGCAGAAGCATTCACCGAACATCCGAACTACACTGCTGTCAAAATCATAGGAAATCTGCCCTATTACATCACGACGCCGATCCTCATGAAACTGCTTGAGGAAGGCGCTCGCCAGTATGCCTACAGCATCACAGTCATGGTGCAGAAAGAAGTTGCCGACAGGATGCGGGCAACGCCGGGCGGAAGGATCTACGGGGCTTTATCCGTAGCGGTGCAGTATTACTGCCAGGTCGAACTGCTTGCGATCGTACCGAAGGAAGTCTTTTTCCCGAAGCCGAAGGTCGATTCTGCGGTGCTCCGGCTCGTGCTTCGAAAGGAGCCCCCGGTTTCTCTGCTTTCAGAGGAAATGTTTTTTCGCGTTGTAAAATCAGGATTTGGACAGAGGCGAAAAACACTTTTGAATTCGCTCTCCGCCGGTCTGGGTGTAGCAAAAGACGAAGTCGCCGACTGCCTCGCGGAAGCGGGCATCGTTGCCGAGAGAAGGGCCGAAACATTGGATATGGATGAGTTTGCCGCGCTGGCAAATGTGTTTTCAAAGAAAGGGATATCGGGAAGCGATTCAGGGGAGAATTAGAAATCGTCCAACCGACAAATGGGATAGAATAAGTAATGAAAACCTTGTTAAAAAAGTATATCAAAATGAATGTAGTGCAGATCACACTGCTCGCACTCGTCCTAAGCATAACGATCGAAGCTTGCGGCAGGCATTCTCTTTTTCGTGTATTTTCGTTCGTTGGAGAAAATCCGGGTGCCTTTTTCTATAACACCCTGCTCATCTTTACGACGCTTGCGATCACTCTTTTCTTTAAAAGAAAATTCTTTATGTATTTGGTGATTGGCTCGATTTGGTTGGCACTCGGGATCACAAACGGCATCATTCTAGGATTCCGTATGACCCCATTTACCGTTTCTGATCTTGCTCTTCTGGAAAACGGGCTATCGATCCTGCCAAACTACATGAGCACCTTTGAGATGATTCTGACGGCCGTCGTGATCCTGGTGGTTCTTGCAGGCTTTGTCCTGGCCTTCCTCTTTGCGCCCAAATACAAAGGGAAACTGCGCTTTTTATCTTCGCTGCTTTTTTTGATCATCCTGACAGGAAGCTTGTTCGGTCTTGGAAGATACGGAGTCAGTGAACGTTGGCTTTCGAACTATTTCAGCAACCTTGGATACGCCTACGAAGATTACGGTGTGCCGTATTGTTTCGTGAACACCTGGCTGAACCGCGGGATCGACGCACCGGAAGGGTATTCAGAGCAAATGATGCTTGACCTTTTTAAGGGAGGGATCCCCGCAGGCATCGATGAGGCAAACAACCAGATTCCGGTCTTAAAGTCCGTTTCTAGCGACGTCGAAAATCCGCCGAATATCATCTTTGTGCAATTGGAATCCTTTTTTGATCCGACCTTGATCAAGGGTCTTGAGTATTCGACAGATCCGGTCCCGAACTACCACGCTTTAGAGAAAAAGTACAGCAGCGGCTACATTCGTGTGCCGGCTTTTGGAGCAGGTACAGCAAACACAGAATTTGAAGTTCTCACGGGCATGCGGATCATGTCCTTCGGCCCCGGAGAATATCCCTATAAAACGGTCATCAAAGACAGGACCTGTGAATCCGTCAATTACGTTCTGAAAAAATCAGGATATACCTGCCATGCGATCCACAATCACAGAGGTCAGTTTTACGGTAGAAACGAAGTCTACTCGAAACTAGGCTTTGATACCTTTACATCCGTTGAGTATATGAACAACATCAAAAAGACGCCAAGGAACTGGTCAAAAGACGGCATGCTGACCGATGAGATCTTTGCGGCGCTTTCTTCGACCAAAGGGCAGGATTTTGTTTTTACGGTTTCTGTTCAGGGGCATGGAGAATATCCCGAAGACAAGATGATCGAGGATCAGGATCTGCACGTTCGTGTGACGAACGAAGTGGAGGACGTGGGATACAAAAACAAAGTCGAATACTATCTCCAGCAGGCGTATGAGATGGATCAGTTTGTGGGAAATCTTGTTTCTGAAATCCAAAAACTTGACGAAAAAACGATCGTCGTCTTTTACGGAGATCATCTTCCTGTGCTGGATCTTTCCGAAGACAAGATGAAAAACGACTCGGTTTATGACACTGAATACCTGATCGCTTCTAATTACGGCCTGCGTAAGATAGATAACGATCTGTCGGCATATCAGCTTTATTCCGAAGTGCTTGAGCGCGTAGGGATCCACGACGGCATTCTGACCTGGTATCACCAGACCAGAAAGAATTACGGGAATTACCTCGATAATCTGGAAAGCCTCGAATATGACATGCTCTACGGAGAAAATTATGTCTACGGCGGAACGAATCCCTTTGTGGCAAGCAGACTCCATATGGGAGTTAGGCAGATCATTGTTGAAAAGATATTCAACTTCGGAGAAAGCACTTACGTAGTAGGACAGAACTTTACACCATACAGTAAAGTTGCGGTCGACGGGAATTTTGTCGATACGGTTTTCGTCAATTCGAAGATTCTCAGAATACCGGATGCGATCAAAAGTTCGGATCCGAAGGAATTCAGCGTCAGCCAGGTCGGCAAATACAATGCGGTTCTGTCTACGCTGTTAACGGATGTTGAATAACTACCAGCGGCCTCCTGCTTACCTGGAGAACCGCTCGCTCTGTCGAGCTCGGACGGTTCCTGCGGCAACTAGGAGGCCGCTGTTGGAAAATCAGATATTTTAGCGGCATAGAAAGAATGGCGATATAAACCGGTGAACGTTCTCGAACTCGGACGGTTCCTACGACCAACAGACACCGCTTTAAAAAAAGTTAAAAATGTTTCCGTTTGGCGAGGGAAATAAGGGAAGAAGGCCGCTGCTCGAAAATCAGATATTTTATTGAGCATAGAAAGAATCGCGATATTGATCATGGAGGAAAAGGATATGGCAAAAAAATTATTTCGCAAAGAATTGGAGCTTTTTAGGCCCTATGTTCCGGGCAAGCCGATCGAAGAGGTCAAACGGGAATACGGACTTTCAGAAATCGAAAAGCTTGCATCCAATGAAAATCAGCTCGGACCTTCGCCGATGGCGGTGGAAGCTGTCATACGGTGCGCATCCGAAATCAATCAGTATCCCGAGGCAACAGCGATCCTCCTGAAACAGGATCTTGCGGCCGAATATTCGGTCAAAGTGGAAAATCTGGTGATCGGAAACGGCGGAGAAGAACTGCTTTCGATCATTGCGCAGACGTTTATCAATGAAGGAGATGAGGTGATCGTTGCTACGCCGTCGTTCGGGATCTATAATACGACGACCGGGCTTCTTGGGGCTAAGGTCATTTCGATCCCGTTCAAAGACAAAAACTATGATTTCCCGGCGTTTATCGAGGCGGTCACAGATAAAACCAAGCTCATCTATGTTTGCAGCCCGAATAACCCGACTGGAAATATCGTCAAAAAAGAAGCCCTCGATGATCTGTTTTCCAAGATCCCTGAGGACGTCGTGGTGATTTTGGATGAGGCGTATTTCGATTTTGCTCTTGTGAATCCGGAATATCCGGACAGCTTGCAATACCTTGCGAAAAGACCGAACACGGTCATCCTTAGAACCTTCTCGAAGGTATCGGGAATCGCGGGACTTCGGATCGGTTATGTGATCACTTCCGAAGAGATCGCCGCCGAAATGAACAAGGTGAAGCTGACTTTTGATGTCAATCGTCTGGCACAGGAAGCAGCACGTGCAGCACTCCGGGACAAGGAACACACAAAAAAGACGGTCGAACTTAATTACAGATCGCTCGCCATGATGGAAGCGTATTTTGACGAAGCCGGTTTTGACTATTATAAATCCTATGCGAATTTTATCTTTGTAGATGTAAAAAAACATTCTGCTGTCGTGTTTGAAGAACTCTTGAAGAAGGGCGTCATCATCAGACCGGGACACTTCTGGGGCTTTGACAACTGGATCCGCATCAGTACCGGAACAGAGGCGCAGACCCAAAAACTCATCGACAGCCTTAAGGAGATCCTGTCATAAGCCTGGACTCCGGAAGAATTGGAGGGAGAAATGAAGACAGAAAGCCTTGAACAGATCGCAAAAAAACTTGGGAAACAGCCCAGGGCAATCAATGCCCCGTCACCCCTGACGCGTATTTTGCGCTCGCTTTTGATGAAACCGCTTAAGAAGAAAAACTCCGGTCGACCGTAATGACGGCATAATAGTCGGGAGAGAGCTCACGGATCTTGTTGTCGAGAAAATCCAGGATCTCCTGTTCACAGAGGGCGCAATCGCCGGCTAGGACAACATCGAAAATGATGTTCTGATGAGTGTAGCCCGAAACGACACGCAGGTCGTGATGTCCGAGGACTCCTTCAAGCGGATCGATCAGCTCAGTCAAAAAGAGATGGATCTCTCCGGTCAATGGATCGTTGAGATTCAAAGGATCCATGTGTGCGACAAGCTCGATCGAAAGATCTTTTGAAATCGCGCGTTCGATGTTATCGATCATATCATGACAGGCGATGATGTCATCACGGCTGTCTACTTCAATATGCACGGTTGCAAAGGTGCGGCCGGGTCCGTAGCTGTGGACTACAAGGTCATGGAGTCCCTGCACGCCGGGATAACTCAAAATGCGTTTTTCGATCTCCTCGACAAGCTCCGGATCGTTTGGACTTCCCAGAAGCGGCGAGGCCGTTTCCTGGATCAACTGGAATCCCGAATAGATAATGAATAAAGCGACCAGTGCGCCGATCCATCCATCGATCTGTAAATCGAAAAATCTTCCTAAAAGAACAGACAATAGAACCGACGAAGTCGCAATGACATCGTTTCGGCTATCCGCACCGGTTGCCTTGATCGTCGAAGAACTGATCGCACCGCCGATATACCAATAAAAACGTGCCTGCCAGATCTTGATCCCTACTGCGGCAATCAGTACGATGACACTGAGCCAGCTGAACTGGACGGGATCTGGGTGCAGCGCTTTTTTCACAGAGGAAATCAGAAGCTGAAAACCCAGAAGCATGATAATAAATGAAATCAGAAGCCCGGTCAAGTATTCTATACGGGCATGCCCGAATGGATGCTCCTTGTCAGCCGGCTTTGCAGAAAGCTTCGTTCCAACGAAAAGAATGACAGAAGAGGACGCGTCAGTCAGATTGTTTACGCCATCTGCTAAAATGGCGATGCTTCCGAACAGCAAGCCGACGCTGATCTTAAAGCCGCACAAAATAAGATTCGTGCAGATCCCGACAATCGCCGCAAATTTGCTGTAATTGTTTCGGACCTTGGAATCTTTTACGTTTTGATAGTTTTTAATAAATGTTTTGATCAGAAATTTATACATAAGCATTCCATTTCCGCCTTCAGGATCATTTCGTCTTAGGAAGGCATTAGCTCGATTATAAGGCCGTAAAGGGCATTTGTAAATATTCAACCGCAAACATAAAGACCGGGGGCGAGCTTTATACCGCGGGAAAGAGAGAAAGATAAAATGAAACTGAGATTTGTAAAGATGGATCCGGCCGGGAATACGACGGTCATCATACTCGATCCGGTTCCCCGTGAGCGATACGCTTCGCTTGCACTCGAATTGATGGAAAACAAGAATTTGTGTGCTGAGCAGGTAGGATATCTCGAAACAGCAGAGGATCCTTGCGCGCTTGCGCGTCTTCATATGATGGGCGGTGAGTTTTGCGGAAATGCCGCAAGAAGCTTTGCAGCCTTTCTTGCCTTTGGTGGGCTAAAGTATGTTCACGAGGGTGAAGAGGGAAGAATGTTTTTGGGCTTCGACGAAAAGGAAAAGGAAATCACGATTAAAATTTCAGGCCATAATGTCCCGCTTACTGCAAAAGTAAAAAACATAGGAGAACTCGCGGCCTGTGACGTTGAGATCGCAATGCCTCTTCCGATAGAGATCCGCCATGGAGAAAGCGAAAGCCTCGGTCCATATAGCCTCGTGATTTTTGAGGGCATCGTCCATCTTGTGCTTTGGGAGAAGCAAGCGGATGCACGATTTATCGGCCTGGCTGAAAAGCTCATCAAAGCGGAAGGCCAAAATACGGAATGCTTTGGCGTTCTTTTTTATGACAAAAAAAGCGGACGCATGACTCCTGTGGTTTCGGTCAGTTCTGTCGGTTCTGTCGTTTGGGAAAGCAGCTGCGGCTCCGGCTCGATCGCCGTTGCATCGGCGCTTGCTGATATAGAAAAGAAGTCGATTGAAAAAAGAGAACTTTTGCAGCCCGGAGGCAGTCTTTTTGTTTCTGCTGATCGAAAGCAGGACGGAACACTTGCAAAGGCGCTTTTGTCCGGAAAAATCGCAGTCATTGCGGCGGGAAAGGTTTACCTATAGGCAAAGAGAAAATGAGGACGATTGTCTGGAAGAAACGGAACAGAAAAGACGGCTTTACTTTGATCGAATTGATCGTGGTTCTTGTCGTGATTGCAATTCTTGCAATGGTTGCGATCCCTGTTTTTTCTGACATGACAGGTTCTGCAGAAAATATAGCCTGTGCTGAAAACAGAGGACAGACAGAGAGGTTTTTCCAGGTATATCTTGTAGAGCATCCTGAAGCCGATCCTTCCAGTAACACTACGTTTGAGGGATTTATAAGCGAAGTGTATGGTGAAAATGATTTCTGCCCGAAGGCTGGGAACTTCAGCCTTTCGGGAGCAGCCATCCGATGCTCCGTTCATGGAATCGGAGCAGGTGCTGTTGAAACAGATCCGACGATCATTGCTCTTGGCGATGGAGGAGAGGCAAAAGTCACCGGAACTTGGGTTTCAATACAGGATACGATCGAAGCTGCAGGGTCTGCAGGCTATACAGTTCCTGCCGGAGGTGTGTATGTGGATAAAAACGGAGACTATTATGTTGTTACTTACAGCGAATGGCTCGGCCCTGATCAGGCCGATACGGAACTGGCTTCTTACGCACATGCAGTACCTCTTATTACCGACTCGATTTTAACTACTTCAAATATGTCAAATGCAGGTTGGATCCATTGGATCAGCGATTTCACGCTGACACCGGGTATGGTAAGGAAGTATTACGATAACAACTATTATGTCTATATCGGCAGCACGGTAGCCTCGGCGAATAACACCTATGCAGGGCCTGAATGGAATTGGCAGTTATTAACAGTTGCGCCTTAAAGCAAGAAAGAGCAATAAAATAGGTAAAAAAAAGCAAATTAGGGATTACGGGATATAAATTATGTTGTATAATAAATTGTTATAGGGGAACGCAAACAAATGTGCTTCTTATATAAAACACTTTGATAATTTAAAAGGAGGATTAGAAGATGTTGTTCAGGGGGAAAAAGAAAGAAAGCGG
>CAZKCB010000015.1:0-632 GCA_964550965.1 uncultured Oscillospiraceae bacterium | reverse complement strand
AAGGGGCAAAAGCCGCTGATTTCGCTGTGGAAACACAGAACACAGAGGATACTGCATCCGCTCAGGTCAGTGAGACAGGAGAAACCGGAGAAAGTACAGAAGCCACAAAAAAAAGCAGGATCGTAAAAACAAAAAGTAAATCAAAAAAGAAAAAGAAAAAGAAAATCATCATCGGAATCATTATTTTAGTCGTGATCGCCGCGGTGGTCGTTGTTCCGCGGATTTTTGCTGCGAAACCAGCGGTTCCGCAGGTAAGCGTCGGTGTCGCAAAGATGATGGACGTGGAAGAGACCGTATCGATCAAAGGAAAGATCGAAGGATCGGCTTCGGCGGACGTCGCTTCCAATCTGAATTATTTGATCACATCCGTTCGTGTTAAAGAGGGCGATGTGGTATCAAAAGGTCAGCTTCTGGCAACTCTCGATACGGAAGAATTGCAAAGGGACTATCAAAAGGCCGCAAAAACACTTGAGGACTCTAAATTTGCGTACGAATCTGCCAAGTCGCTTTATGAGCAGGGCGCTGTTTCCGAAAAAGACTATTTGAGTGCAAAACATACCTATGAAAGCGATCAGATCAGCTTGAACGCTTTGAATGTTTCGGACAAGACCAATGTAACCAGCCCGATTTCC
>CAZKCB010000014.1:0-16886 GCA_964550965.1 uncultured Oscillospiraceae bacterium | reverse complement strand
CGGGAAGCGAAAGCAGTGAAAGCACGGCGCAGGTCATAACGGCACTTACCTCTCTCGGGATCGATCCGGAAACGGATCCCCGTTTCATAAAAGAGGATGCGAGCGGAGCAAAACATGGATTGGTCAGCGCTCTGCTCGGCTTTGCAAATGCTGACGGCAGCTTTCAGCACCTGAAGGATGGCAGCACAGATCTGATGGCTGCAGAGCAGTCCTTTATCGCGATGGTAAGCTATCAGCGTTTTCTATCCGGCAAAGCTTCTGTGTTTGCCATGAAAGACGCAAAACTTGACGACAACAAATACAAGGTTCTTTTAGATGGCGAATATCTCAGCTTCAGCCAGGATCCGGTCAATCGAAACGGGAGGATCCTCGTGCCGATGCGTGCGATTTTCGAAGCCTTAGGAGGTAAGGTTGCTTGGGATGGGCCCACAAAATTGATCTCGGCATACATTGGCGCTCAAAAAGTCAGCCTGACGGTCGGCGAGAGTGTCGCCTATGTCAATGGCCCCCCGGTCAAACTCGATTCGCCCGCTATCATTGAAAATGGAACGACTTTAGTCCCTTTGCGTTTCGTGGCAGAAAGCCTTTTGGCAAAAGTCACCTGGGAAGCCGAAACAAATACCGTCGTTATCGTAACAAACTGGTAAAAAGGCAGAATATAAATGAAAAAGATAAGGCAGAAGAAACAGAACCAAAACACGCGAAGACAAATCGGGCTTCTTGTTTTAGTGTTGTCTTTGAGCCTTCTCTTTTGTGCTTGCGGCGGGAACAAAACCGATGAAAAAGCGCAGGACAGCAAACCGACGGAAACGGCTATTACGGCGAGCGAGTCTGCCATCACGACGGAGGCAGGCATCGAAGGCGGACAACCCGAGAAGAGTTCGGAAGGGACTACTGCCGCTGCGGTGGAGAAAAAATCTACCGCTCCTTCAAAAAACGATCCTGCAAAAGCAAAGAACACAAAAGCCAAAGAAACTCCGGTCTGCACTTTTTCGATCGACTGCCTGACGATCCTTGATAATATGGATAAGCTCGATTCGTCAAAGGTTTCGATCGTGCCGGAAGACGGCATGATCTATGGGCCGAAGGAAATCAAAATCGAGAAGGGCGAGAGCGTCTTTGACCTCTTGCTGCGTATCACAAAGGACAATAAGATCCACATGGAATTCACGAAAACACCTGCACTCAACACCAACTATGTGGAAGGGATCGCGAACCTTTACGAATTTGACTGCGGAGAGCTTTCCGGCTGGACCTATAAAGTAAACGGAGAAGTGCTCGGAACGGGCAGCAGCAATACGATCATAAAAAACGGCGACGTCGTGGAGTGGAAATACACTTGCGATCAGGGAAAGGATGTAGAATGAGAGATACTTTTTCCTCTTACCATCCGCTGTTGAATTTCACCTATTTTTGCGGAGTGATCCTCTTTTCGATGATCTTTTTGCATCCGCTTTCCCTCTTGCTCTCGCTTTTCGGTGCGCTTGCCTATACCTTGCGGCTTTATGGCAAAAGAGGATTTCGGCTGATTGCGCTCTATCTTCTGCCGATGATGCTTGTGGCTGCTCTTGTGAACCCGCTGTTTAACCACCGGGGGATCACGATCCTCGGCTATTTTCGGGACAACCCGATCACACTGGAATCGATCCTCTACGGGGCAGCCGTCGGGATCATGTTTGGAACCGTGGTCCTTTGGTTTTCCTGCTACAATAAGATCATGACTTCAGATAAGTTCCTGTACCTGTTTGGGAAAGTCATTCCGGCAATGTCCCTGATTTTTTCAATGGTGCTTCGTTTTGTTCCGCGGTTTCAGGAGCAGACAAAGGTGATCGCAAACGGCAGAAAGTGCATCGGAAAAAGTGTCCAGGAAGGAACTCTTCGTGAACGGATCAGAAACGCCACAAAGATCCTTTCAGTCATGGTGAGCTGGGCGCTCGAAAATTCGATCGAAACTGCCGACTCCATGCGGTCAAGAGGTTATGGACTGCCGGGAAGAACCACTTTTTCGATCTATCGTTTTGACACAAGAGATAAGACGGCGTTCGCCTTTTTGTGTCTTTTGCTGCTGCTTATAGCGATCGGCGCGTTTTCGGGGCAGACGGCGATACAATATTTTCCGGCGGTAAGCATAGCGCAGCCGACTTTTTTAGGAGGGCTTTCTTTTTTCTCCTATTTTCTGCTTTGCTTTGCCCCTATTTTGATCGATTTTTTGGAGGACTTGCGTTGGCGGCATTTACAATCGAAAATTTAAGCTTTACCTATCCGAATAAAAGGACCCCGGCACTTTCCGAAGTCAGCTTCAGCGTGGACTATGGTGAGTTTGTGCTTCTCTGCGGGCAGACAGGCTGTGGAAAAAGTACGCTTTTGAGGAATCTCAAAACGGTGCTTGCTCCGGCTGGAAAACGCGAAGGCGAGGTTCTTTTTTATGGAAGACCACTTTCAGAAGTCGATTTTCGGGAGCAATCTTCGCGGATCGGTTATGTCCTTCAAAATCCGGAGAGCCAGATCGTTACCGACAAGGTCTGGCATGAATTGGCCTTTGGACTTGAAAGTCTTGGCGTTGACACGGAGACGATACGGCTTCGCGTTGCTGAAATGGCAGGTTTCTTTGGAATACAAAGCTGGTTTCGGCAGGATGTGTCAAAGCTTTCGGGTGGGCAGAAACAGCTTTTGAATCTTGCTTCTGTGATGGCGATGCAGCCGGATGTCCTGATCCTTGACGAGCCGACCTCGCAGCTCGATCCGATTGCAGCGGCAGATTTTCTCGAGACAGTCAGGAAAATCAACCGCGAAATCGGAACGACGATCCTGATGACCGAGCACCGGCTTGAGGAGATCCTTCCGGTCGTTGATAAAGTGGTCCTTCTTGATGAGGGAAGAGTGCTTGCGGTAGATACGCCCGTGGCGATCGGTCGCTTTCTTTCTGCGACCCAGCATCCGATGCTTTCCGCTATGCCTACACCTCTCCATGTCTTCGGTGTCATCGATCCAGAGTGTAAAAACGGAGACTGCCCGCTGACCGTAAGGGATGGAAGAAATCGAATGACCGAACTTTTCCGAGGGAAAAAATTAAAAAAAGATGAACTTGATGATAAAAAGGATAAAAAAACAGCGCTGAAACCAGGCAAATCAGCGATCTCTTTGAAAGAGGTCTGGTTCCGTTATGAAAAAAATTCTGTTGATGTGATCAGAGACCTGTCTTTGGATATACCGGAGGGCGGGCTTTACTGCATCGTCGGAGGAAATGGAACCGGCAAGACGACAGCTCTTGGAATCATGGGAGGGATCAAAAAGCCTTACCGCGGCAAGGTGGTTTCGAGCGGAACGCTGACAATGCTTCCGCAGGATCCAAAGACTTTGTTTGTGGAAACCACGGTAGAAAAAGATCTGACAGAAGCCTTGGAAGACAGCGGTTTCAGCAAAGAAGAGATCGCCGCGCGCGTGGCAAAGATCGCTGAGACAACAGAGATCACGGAGCTTCTTTTGAGCCATCCTTATGATCTTTCGGGCGGCGAACAGCAGCGGGCGGCGCTTGCCAAAGTATTGCTTACCGAACCCAGTATCCTTTTGCTCGACGAACCGACAAAAGGCATCGACAGTTATTTTAAGAAAAAACTTGCGGAGATCCTGAAAAAATTGACGGAAAACGGCACGACCGTTGTTTTGGTCTCACATGACATTGAATTCTGCGGAAAATACGGAGACCAATGTGCCATGTTTTTTGACGGAAGCGTTGTCAGCAAAGGAGAACCAAAGCGTTTCTTTTCGGGAAACAGCTTTTATACGACGGCCGCAAACAGAATGTCGCGCCATATTTTCAAAAATGCAGTGACGGCCGAAGATGTGATCTCATTATGTAAGGAGAATCTATAATGGAGCATACAAAAAACAAAAAATGGATCACTGCGCTGATGCTGTTTCTGTTTGTTCCGCTGACGATTTGGGCGGGCATCGTGTTTCTTGATGACAGAAAGTATTATTTTATCAGTTTTTTGCTGATCGTTTATGCGATCGTTCCGTTTTTTGCGGCTTTTGAGAAAAGAAAACCACAAGCTGCGGAGCTTCTTCTTGTTGCCGTGTTGACGGCGATTGCGGTGGCAGGCAGAGCCGCTTTTTTCATGCTGCCGCAGATGAAACCTGTCGTAGCCATCGTGATCATTGCCGGGCTTTGTTTTGGGCGGGAAATCGGGTTTTTGACAGGGGCATTGACGGCGTTTATCTCGAATTTCTTTTTCGGTCAGGGGCCGTTTGTTCCCTGGCAGATGTTTGCGATCGGTTTGATCGGTTATCTTGCAGGGCTTCTTGCGGAAAAAGGACTGCTAAAAAAAACAGGCAGATCCGCCGCGATTTTCGGAGGTCTGTCTGTATTTTTTCTTTATGGAGCCATTATGGATTTTTGTTCTGTCACGATGTGGACGCAGGACATCACTTGGGAACTTGTAGCAGCGACTTTCGCCGCCGGGTTTGTATTCAACCTGATCCATGCAGCCGCAACGGTCGTTTTTCTTCTGCTTCTGACCCGCCCGCTTTGTGAAAAGCTCGAAAGAGTCAAAGTAAAGTATGGTCTCATGCATCTTTCGGAATAAACATTTTTGTGACTACTTGGAGTCGGCTCCCGGTTTTCCTTTTTCGGGAGGACGCGTTGTGTCAAAATAGACTCTTGGTACTCTCTGCCCGATACCGCACAGGATCTCATAACTGATCGTGTCGATTTTTTCGGCGAGTTCATCCGCGAGGATCTCGTTTTCGCCTTGCTTTCCGATAAGAACGACTTCATCATATTTTCTGGCACCCGGAATATCGGTGAGATCGATCATGCATTGATCCATGCAGATATTTCCGACGATCGGAGCATATTGACCTTTTACCAAAACGCGTCCCTTTCCGGACAGGGCCCTCGGGTAGCCATCCGCATAGCCGACAGGCAAAGTGCCGATGACGCTTTCCCGCGTAGTCACAAATTTTCGGCCGTAGCCGATCGAAGTTCCCGGAGAGACTTTTTTTACAAAAGCAATGTTTGCCTTGACCGTCATAGCCGGTTTAACATCTATCTGGGTTTTGTCGACTTCGTTGGAAGGATAGCAGCCATACAGAAGAATTCCTGGGCGGACTGCATCGTAATAGGACTCAGGCATCTCCATGATTGCGGCACTGTTTGCGATCGAGCAAAACGGGATAGGGACGCCCGCTGCTTCAAGATCGTTCTTAAAGGTATCGAAATTTTTGAGTTGCTGCAGAGCAAAGGTTTTGTCGCGTTCGTCAGCTGTAGCAAAATGAGAAAAGATCCCCTTGATTTTGATGTTCGGAAGCGTACAGATGCCTGTGATTTCTGTAATGCTCCCCTTAGTAGGAATAAAACCGATGCGGCCCATGCCGGTTTCCACGGCAAGCAGGACTTCCACGATTTTTTTCTTTTGCACAGCAACTGTCGAAAGTACACGGGTGTCCATATACGAAGCAACGACCGGAGTAATGTTATAATCGATCAGCTCCGAATGGTAGGTCCACGGAGTCAGGCCAAGCATAATGATCGGGCAGGTAAACCCTGCCTCACGCAAAGTGATACCTTCTCCAAGCGTTGCGACACCCAGTGATGATACTTCGTTTTCCATAAGAATGCGGGCGACCTCGATCGCACCGTGACCGTAAGCGTCTGCTTTTACAACGCCGATGATTTGTCTCGAACCGACTTTTTTCTTAATCGCATTTATATTATATCTGATATTATCAAGATCGATTTCCGCCCAAACCTGGCGCATAGCTTCCCTTATCATATGTATTCATTTCCTTTCTATAACTTGCAGTAGAAATCTACAAATCACAAACTTGTGATTTCCTTGGAAAGATTCGTTGTAATATGACAAAAGCGTACCAAATTTATTTCCTCAGTATAGTATCATATTATACATAAAATGAAGAAAAAGTCCAATTTATGGAGCGCTTATCAGCAAAAAAGTAAGATATAAGCTAAAAATAAACTAAAAAAAGTATACGATAAAAAAGTAACAATTATTTGACAATTGGAAAAAAGCACGTTACACTACAAGTATCTTTGATGCGAAATAAAAATAGTATAAATAAAGTCTCCGATTTCCGTACGACAACGTTTTTTGCCGGCGGAAACGATAGGGTTGAAGAAGTGATTTTTCAGCCTGCCAGTGTGCAAAGGAGAGAGGACGCGATTATGACAGGCGTTTTCTTGACTTTGCTTTTTGTTTTGCGTCAAAACCTGTATGAGAAAGGAAAAATGGGCATGAAAAGACTTAAATTTTCAAAGGAAAAGTGCATTGGCTGCCAGCTCTGCGCGCAGGTTTGCTCGGCAACCCACGAAGGAATGTACATTCCCTCAAAGGCGAGGATCGGAATCGAGACTTATTACGACAAGGGTACTTCCTTGAAGTATAAAGATTCCTTCTGCACGCTTTGCGGCATTTGTGCCAAAAATTGTCCGCTTGACGCAATAACGGCGGGAGAAAAAATCGAAGTAAACATGGACATCTGTAATGGTTGCGGCGTTTGTGCGACAAAGTGTCCGAAAAAAGTCGTTAAGATTTTTGACGAAAAAGCTCACATCTGCGATACCTGCAACGGGGATCCGATGTGCGTCCAGGTTTGCCCCCAAGGGGCTCTCCGCTTTGAGTAACGAAGGAGGCAGCAACAAATGGTCATGTTAGGATATCAAAACAACGTGCTCAGAATAGATCTGAGCAAGAAGGAAGCAAAGAACGAGCCTCTTCGGATGGATTGGGCTGAGAAATACATCGGTTCCAAGGGTCTTTGCATCAAATACCTTTACGAAGAATTAGCGCCGGGAATCGACCCGCTTTCCCCGGAAAACAAGCTCGTCTTTATGACCGGCCCGATGACAGGAACTAACGTTCCCTGTTCCGGAAAGCTTGCGATCGCAGGAAAGTCACCTGCGACAGGAACGATCTGCGACTGCTCCATGGGCGGACATGCTTCCCTGAAGATCAAGTACGCAGGATATGATGCTATCATTCTTGAAGGAAAAATGGACAAACCGTCCTATATTCTTATCGAAGATGACAAGATCAGCTTTGAAGACGCTTCCGACCTCTGGGGCAAAGGTTCCCATGATGTCGAAACGATCCTTGTTGAAAAATACGGCCATGAATACAGCTATATTTCGATCGGACCCGCAGGCGAAAACCTTTGCGTCATGAGCTGCATCAACTCCGACTATTACAGACAAGCGGGAAGAGGCGGTATGGGCGCAGTTATGGGCAGCAAAAATATCAAAGCGCTCGTAATCAGCGGCACCGGCGGAGTTAAGATCCCAAATATCGTCGAAGCTGCAAAACGCTTTGCCGAAATGGAAAGAGAAGACACTCTGCTCGAAGACAATACTTATGTATTTGACTGCGGAACCACTGCTTTCCTTGAAGCCTGCAACGACGGCGGAATCCTGCCGAAGCGCAACTTCTCGGATGCGACTGACGAAGAATGGGTCAAATATAATGGAGAAGTCCTCCTTCAGAGCCTTGAAGGAAAGCGTGGCTGCGGAAGCTGCGGACTCGGCTGTGGAAACTTCCTCAAGATGGGCGAAGTCGTCTGCGAAGGTCCCGAATATGAGAGCATCGCAGTAGCCGGACCGAACGCCGGAAACACAGATCCCGTTGTCATCGTGAAAGCGAATCAGGTAGCTGACAACATGGGTCTTGATACAATCAGTGCAGGTGACACGATCATCTGGGCAATGGAAATGACAGAAAAGGGAATCCACGACTTCTGGATCCGTTTCGGAGAAATGGACAAATATCTCTCCTATCTTGAAGACATGGCGACCGGTAAAGGCCCCGGAGCAGAACTTGCTCTCGGCGTCAAGAAGCTTTCTGAGAAATACGGCGGGACAGACTTTGCAATGCATGTAAAGGGTCTGGAATATCCGCAGTACGAGCCCCGTGGGTCATGGGGAATGTCCATGGCTTATGCGGTTTCCGACAGAGGTGCCTGCCACATGAGAGCATATGCTCCGAACGAAGAAGTCTTCGCCGCTTCCATTCCGCCCTACACAGCAGAAGGAAAAGGCGAGATGGTATTCAACCTTGCACAGTGGAACGCAGTAAAATTCTCTCTTTGCATCTGTGACTTCTGGGCGACTCTCTCCATGGAAATGATGGCAGAGGCGATGACGCTGGTTACAGGCAAAGAATGGACGGCTGAAGATATGGCTACCGTAGGAACCAGAGTTCTCAACATTGCCAGAGCGTTCAACCAGAGAGAAGGCTTCAACGCGACACATGATACCGCGCCGAGAAGAATTTTCAACGAAGCACTGAAAAGCGGCCCTGCTGCAGGACAGAAGATCCCCGAAGAAGCATTCGAGGATATGAAGCAGCAGTATTACGCAGTCCTTGGCTGGGACAAAAACGGTATGTTGCCGGAAAGCTTGATTGCCACACTCTAAACAGTGTATAATGAAGCAAAAATCCTGGAGGCTGATAAAAGAATGCAGATAACCATCACGTTAAGAGGCACCCTGACAAAATATTTCGACGGGCAAAAGGAAAAGACGATCGAGGTTCCCGACGGCAGTTCTGCCGAAGAGGCCCTGATGGTCGCCGGTATTGACTGGAAGAGCATTCCGAACTTCGGTTTCGTAGCAATCAACGGAAAACGAGTGATGATCTACGATAAACTGCAGGAAGGCGATGAACTAAAAGCATATTCAAAAATCTCAGGAGGCTGACTCCGCTTTGTAGATTTTTACCGTAACACCGAAATGCCCCCGATTATGGGGGCATTTCTTTTTGATAGCTCACCCTATTTGCGAAGCGAATAGTTGGTGAACTCATGTACGTTACTGCCGAAAATTCGGCAATCAGTGTACGCTCATAAAAAGGTGGAGAGAACAATGATTACGAGCGCAAAAATTTTGTACGTAAACCTGACCGATAAGACGCACAAGGTAGAGACCCTGCCTGCGGAGATCTACCGGAAGTACCCGGGAGGATCTGCTTTGGGTATGTATTTGCTGTTTCAAGAACAGGGCAAGCGGGCGGGGATCGATCCCTTGTCCCCGGCGAACCCTCTGATTTTTTCGGTTTCGCCGCTGACAGGGATCCCCATCAGCGGACAGAGCCGGATGTGCGTGACAACGAAAAGTCCGCTGACGGGAACCGCCGGCGATTCGCAGGTCGGCGGTTTTATCCCCGCCCATCTCAAAGGCAACGGCTATGATTCCATCGTTGTCACAGGAAAGGCGGAAAGCCCGGTCTATCTGTTCATTGACAAAGAAAAGGTAGAAATCAGAGATGCCGTAGCTCTTTGGGGAAAAGTGACAGGAGACGCCGAAAAAATGATCGGCGAAGACCTTGGGACGGACAAATTTGAAGCCTCGATCATTGGGCCCGGAGGGGAAAATCAAGTGCTCTTTGCGGCAATCATGCATCAAAGAAGCCGCGCGAACGGGAGAAACGGAGTCGGAGCGGTCATGGGCTCCAAAAACCTAAAAGGCATCGCCGTAAAAAAACAGCCCCCCCAAAAGCCTTTTGATCCCATCGGAATGAAAACACTGACTTTGGATGTCAAA
Organism: uncultured Oscillospiraceae bacterium; assembly: GCA_964550965.1. Classification (GTDB taxonomy): domain Bacteria; phylum Bacillota; class Clostridia; order Peptostreptococcales; family Anaerovoracaceae; genus STD2-154. The sequence continues at coordinate 7,333 of CAZKCB010000014.1, read as the reverse complement.
GCACGTATGGATAGAAACGAAGGAGTCGTAGATCTTTCGGAAAATGGTTCAGCCGGGTGTCTCGGCCCTGCCGCAGACGAAGGCTTTTTACCGACAAACAACTGGACTACGGGTGTCTTTGCCGCTGCGGGAAAAATAGACGGCGTTACGATGAGAAAGACGATATTGAAGGAAAGGGACACCTGTTTTGGCTGTGCGATCCGCTGCAAAGCGGTGGTCGATATTCCGGGAAAAGCCGACCCGGAATATGGCGGACCGGAATATGAGACCCTTGCTACATTTGGCTCCTACTGCGGAAACAGCGATCTTGCGGATATCTGTGAAGCGAATCAGCTATGCAATATGTATGGTATCGACACGATTTCGTGCGGTGCGGTCATTGCCTGGGCGATGGAGTGCTACGAAAAAGGGATACTGACCAAAGAAGATGCAGAAGGTCTTGATCTGCGCTTTGGAAACGGCGCTGTTTTTGCGCCGCTGATCAAAAAGATAGCCTACAAAGAAAAAGGGCTCGGCGCACTTCTTGCGCTCGGAAGCGAACGTGCAGCAGCATTGATCGGGAAAGGTGCGGAAGCGCTTACCGTGACTTGCAAAGGGCAGGAATGGCCGGCGCACATGGTACAGTTCAAGCCAAATCTTGCGGTCAATTATGCGGTCAACAACTTTGGCGCGGACCATCAGTCTTCGGAGCACGATCCCGCGCTGATGGCTCCGGATGACGACCAGAACTGGATATGGCCGAACCTGCTTGCCGATTTTAAAAAATGCGAGGCCTATGGCGTGCTCGATGACAACAAAGCGAAATTTGCTTTTGAAACGCAGAAATGCTATTCGATGATGGACACTCTCTGTCTTTGCCAATTTGCGTTTGGCCCGTCCTGGCAACTTTACGGGCCGGAAGATATCGTCTTATTCTGCAAATATGGAGTGGGCTGGGATGCTACGATCGAAGAACTACAGGAGATCGGAGAACGGCGTATAAATATGATGCGGCTTTATAACGTCAGAGAAGGCTTTACAAGAAAAGAAGACAAGCTTCCTAAAAAAGCCTTCCTTGTTATGCCGGAAGGTCCGAATCAAGGCGTTGGCATCACTTCGGAAGCTGTAGAAAAGGCAATCGACACTTACTATGAACTTGCAGGTTGGGATAAAGAAACGGGCTGTCCCAAGGCAGAAACGATAGAAAGGCTGGGGCTCGAATGGATATCCTTGTCATAGTGAATAATCAGGAAACCGGGGTTCCTTATGGAACTTCGGTTTCCCGACTTCTGGAATTGAAAGGTTATGAAGGAAGAGTTTCGGTTTGGATCGACGGAGCGCAACTTCTTATTGCCGATTACCCAAATCGTCTGCTTGCGGAGGGGGATCAAATCAAGATCATCCGTCTTGTTGCAGGAGGTTGAAATGCTTGCAAAAACTCTCGTAAGAGCTATAATATAAAGTGACAAGTTCATATAAATTCCGAGCCGCGTCCCCTAAAGCTTTGGCCATGGGAAACGGCCACTGGGTATCAGGAGAAATCCGGATGCCTCCCGTATTTGGAAAGGAAAGGCGAATCGCTTGAGGTGCCCTTTTCATAATTGTGAAAAGGGTTTTTTTAAAGTGATTATTTGTGCAGCTTCGCCGCGCTGTTTGCTAGACTTAAAAAAATGATTAGGTACGAGGAGGAACGATTTATGAAACAGAAAAAATTATTCGCATTGCTGTTGGTGCTGCTTATGGCAGTGACAGTCTTTGCCGGCTGCGGAAACGCCAAAGTTGAAGAAGAAAAAGCACCTGCAGAGCCTCAAGCTGCTGCGATCCAAGGAACGATCCGTTTGGCTACGACTACAAGCACACAGGACAGCGGACTTTTAGATGTCCTGCTTCCCGCATTTACGTTTGACACCGGTTGGAACGTGGATGTCATCGCTGTAGGTTCCGGCGCCGCCATGGAAATGGGTGTAAACGGCGAAGCCGATGTGCTTCTTGTCCATTCTCCCGCAGCAGAAAGAGAATTTGTTGCAGCAGGACACGGACCTGAAAGATATGACGTAATGTATAATGACTTTGTCATTGTAGGACCGAAAGACGATCCCGCCGGCATCGCCGATGTAAAGGATCCGATCGAAGCAATGAAGATCTTGTCGGAAAAGAAAGTTCCGTTTATCTCTCGCGGAGATGATTCGGGAACACATAAAAAAGAACTTTCCCTTTGGGAAAAAGCAGCCATTACACCGACAGGAGACTGGTATATCTCTGCGGGTCAGGGCATGGGCGCCGTTTTGACAATGGCGAATGATCAACTTGCATACACGATCGCAGACAGAGCTACCTGGCTTACTTATGAAGCGGATACCGATCTTGTGATCTTAAACGAGGGAGATCCGAGCTTGTTCAACCAGTATGGAGTGATCGTGGTCGATCCTGCCAAGAACGAGCAGATCAATGCACAGGGTGCCCTTGATTTCCAGACCTGGATCCTTGGCAAAAAAGCACAAAAACTGATTGGTGAGTACGGCGTTGCCGAATTCGGCCAAGTTCTGTTCACCCCCAACGCAACCGGAGAACCGACCGTCGATTAAGCGTGACGAAGGTATTTCTGTAAACGAAAGGGAGCAGAATGGAAGAGCTTGCAAAGGGCTTCGTAGAAGCAATACGAATGCTGTTTGTCTTTGACCCCGAAATTTATGAAATAGTGGGGCTCTCTTTGAGAGTCTCACTTTCTTCTGTTTTCATTTCTACCTGCATCGGTGTTCCGGTCGGTGTTCTGTATGGTCTTTACAATTTTGTCGGCAAGAGAGTGCTGATCAGGATGACGTATACCCTGATGAGCCTTCCTCCCGTGATTGCCGGTCTTGTGGTTTTTCTTTTTATTATGAGGAAAGGTCCTTTGGGTTCTTTGCGCCTGAGTTTTACTCCGACAGCCATGATCATAGCACAAATCTGTCTCGTCATGCCGATCATCATCGGACTTACCTATAACATAGTCAAAGAAAAAGCACCTCGTGTAAGACAGCTTGCCGCGACCCTTGGCGCGGGTAAAAAAGACGCGATCAAGCTTCTGATTTTTGAGGTCAGAGTCGGTATCCTCGCAGCAGTGGTTACCGGGACGGGCCGTGCGATTTCAGAAGTTGGTGCCGTCATGCTTGTCGGCGGAAACATTGTCGGAAAAACGAGAGTGATGACAACTTATATTGCACAGCTTCAGCGCATGGGAAACTATGACAGGGCGATTGCGGTCGGAATTGTGCTTATGCTGATTGCTTTCATATTGAACGCAACCTTATATCATATTCAGGAAAAGCAGGCGGGAGTATGAAGATAGAGATCAAAGATCTGAAAAAAACATACAAGGATAAAACGGTGCTCGATCTTTCGAACCTGACAATAGAAGAAGGTTCATTTTATGGTATTGTCGGGTCCAACGGCGCCGGCAAAACAACCTTGCTTAACATTCTTGCAGGCCTTGACCGACCAACGGAAGGCTGCGTTTTTTATGGTGAAGGGAAAACGGAAGAAATCCCCTACAGACAAGTCACGATGGTATTTCAACAACCCTATCTTCTTCGAACAACAACAGAAAAAAACATCGGCTACCCGCTCAAACTGCGGGGATTCAGTGAAAAAGAAATAAAAGAAAGAGTGGAAGGCTTAGCCGAAGAGCTTGGTCTTACACCTCTTCTTCTCCAAAAAGCATGGACCCTTTCGGCTGGGGAGATGCAGAAAACAGCGCTTGCAAGGGCTTTGTCTTTTCACCCGCGCCTTTTGCTTCTTGATGAACCTACCGCAAACATCGATCCGGCGACGACGGCTGAGATCGAAAGAATGCTCCAAAAAATCAATAAAGAAGAGGGTACGACGATCCTTTTCATCACACACAATCTCGCGCAGGCTCGGCGGCTTTGCAGTCAGGTTGGATTTTTCCACAAGGGAAAACTGGTCGAAGCAGATGCAAGTGAACGGTTGTTGACCGAACCTCGCGAGGAACTGACAAAGAGATTTATTGCCGGAGACCTTCTGGTTTGATAGAATATAACTCGATGAATAAAATATGACAAACATAAGAGGCTGCCATAATGGGAGTCAAATTGATAAAAAACGGAGGCAATAAAATGAAACTGCTGCGCGTCGACACGATACAGGAAGTTCAATTGAAACTGGATACTTATTTTTCAAAGATGAAAAGAGAAACCGAACGAGTTACCCTTCGTGCCGCTTGTGGGCGTTATCTTGGCGAAGATGTATATTCTGACACAAGTGTTCCGAGTTTTCGAAGATCGATAGTGGATGGCTTTGCCGTTCGTGCCTCGGACACCTTTGGCGTTGGCGAAAGCTCGCCTGTATTTCTCCAGATGGTCGGAACGGTCCAAATGGGAGAAGCTTCCTTTTTTCGCGTAGGACCGGGAGAGACAGCCTACGTCCCTACGGGCGGAATGGTTCCGGAAGGCGCCGATGCTGTAGTCATGGTCGAACATGTGGATCTTTTAGAAAATGCAACGATCGGCATCAACAAAGCGGCAGCGCCAAATTTGAATTTGATGAATGTTGGCGAGGATTATGCCGAAGGCGCACGCTTTTATGAGAAAGGTCACAGGATCAGTGTCAAGGACATGGGTCTTTTGGCTGCTTGCGGAAAAGCTTCTCTTGTCGTATACAAAAAACCATTGATCACCATCCTTTCGACCGGAGATGAACTGATCAGCCCGAGCGAAATGCCGGAGGCCTGTCAGGTCAGAGACATCAATTCTTATGCCATTGCAGCAATGGCTGAAGCGGCAGGCGCGCAGATCCAGGAGATCGAGATCGTTGGAGATCAATATGATATTTTCAGGGTCTGTGTTGCGGACGCATTGAAAAATAGTGACCTTGTTCTTATTTCCGGGGGGAGTTCGGCGGGAAACAAGGATTTGACGGAAAGTGTTATCGATTCTCTCGGAAGCCCTGGCGTGGTCACCCATGGCCTTGCGATCAAACCCGGAAAACCTACGATCGTTGGCGTGTTCAAGCAGCCTGAAAAAACAAAAGTCGTTTTTGGGTTGCCCGGACATCCGATGTCGGCAATCATCGTTTATGATGTCATTGTCAAACCTTTTTTGAAAAAATACTATTTTGAAAACAAAGAGGATTCGCAAAGTCTGATGGCGGTACTTTCCGAAAATCTTCATGCAGGAGAAGGAAGACAAACCTATCAATTAGTCGCTTTGGAAAAAATGACCGGAGAAGAAGAAACGGAAAACGGCGGAAGACAAAAAGCCCAGGTATTGAAGACCGCACCCTGCGTTTGGATCGCAAAACCGATCCGCGCAAAATCCGGTTCGATTTCCCAACTTATGAAAGCGGACGGCTATGTCGTCATGGGTGCTGATTCCGAAGGCTTAGAAGGCGGACGACTTGTAGAAGTGGTCCTGATCGGAAACGGATATTAAAAGAACCACGAAGGGAAGTATGATGAAACGTAAAATATATCTTTCCAATACAGATATTGAAGAAGCTGTAGGCACCTATATCAAGCGTCTTGAAGAAGGCCGGATCACGATTGTCATGGAAACTGTGGACGTCAGAGAATCGCTCGGCAGAGTAACGGCAGCACCTGTTTTTGCACGCGTATCTGCACCGAATCACAATGCCGCCGCAATGGACGGTATTATGGTTCTTGCCGAACGAACCTATGCAGCAAGCGAAGCACAGCCTGTGATCCTTAACCGCGGAATCGATTTTGAATACATCAATACAGGACATCCGATCATAGAGCCATATGACAGTGTGATCATGATAGAAGACATTGTATCGCTTGGCGACGATCGTGTGAGTACGACGATGGCCGCGGGTCCGTGGCAGCATATTCGTCCAATTGGGGAGGATATCGTTGCCGGTGAAATGGTTTTGCCCGAAAATCACAAACTTCGCCCGATGGACATCGGCGCGGTGCTGAACAGCGGTATTTCCAAAATTCAGGTTTATGAACGGATACGGGTCGGGATCATGCCGACCGGAAACGAAATCACAGATAATTATGAAGAACTCCCACCGGGAAAGAGCTTTGACACCAATTCATGGACCTTCAAGGCCATGGTTGAACAATGGGGCGGTATTGCCGAGAGGATCTCTCCGGTTCCCGATGAAGAGGAAGCTCTCAGAGAAGCGATGCTCGGCCTTCTTTCCCGCAATCATATTGTTGTTGTGAATGCCGGGTCTTCTGCCGGCAGCAAGGATTTCACGGCTTCCCTGATCGAAGAAAACGGAGAGCTCGTACTTCACGGCATTGCGATCAAACCTGGAAAACCAACGATCCTTGGAATCATAGAAGAAAAGCCGGTCATTGGTGTTCCCGGATATCCGGGATCTGCCTTTCTGGCATTTGAGGAGATCGTAGGGCCGGTCTTTCGTTTGCTCCAAAGAACTGAGATCCCCACACTCCAAAAAGTCGAGGCAACCTTGTCTCGGAGAGTCGTTTCCTCGCTGAAATACAGAGAATATCTGAGAGTCAAGCTTGGAAAAGTCGGGGACAAACTGATTGCGACGCCGCTTCCGAGAGGCGCGGGCGTTACGATGTCACTTGTCAAGGCTGACGGCCTTATGATCATACCCAAAAACAGCGAAGGGATCGAAGCCGGAGAACCTGTTTTGGTCGAACTGATGCGTGATTTGGGAACCATCGAGAATACTCTTGTTTCGATCGGCAGCCACGATCTCATTATGGATTACATCGGCAGTCTCATGGAAAAGGCAGGAAAGGCCGCTTCGGGTGCTGTCTTTCATTTATCTTCGGCCCATGTCGGAAGTATGGGAGTCATCCTTGCTCTTGCAAGAGGCGAGGCGCATTTGGCTCCGATCCATCTGCTTGATGAAGAGACCGGAGAATATAACCGTTCTTATCTTGAAAAATACCTCAAAGGAAAGAACGTCACCCTTGTCAAGGGGGTCAAGCGTCAGCAGGGCTTCATGGTCGCAAAGGGAAATCCGAAGGGCATTTGCACTGTTTTGGATCTCCCAAAAACCGGAGTTCGCTTCGTCAATCGCCAGAGGGGTTCGGGAACGAGACTTTTGACGGATTATCTTTTGAAAAAAGCCGGTATAGATCCGGGTTCGATCTATGGATATGAACGCGATATGACGACGCATATGGCTGTCGCAGCAGCTGTGAAGAGCGGAACTGCAGATGTCGGTGTCGGCGTTTTTTCGGCAGCGGCAGCGATGGATCTCGATTTTATTCCGATCGGTTATGAGGAATACGATTTTGCTGTTCCTGAAGAATATATGGATACAGAAATGATTCGTGTTTTTCTTGAAGTTCTGAGAAGCGAAGAATTCAAAAAAATATTGAAGGAGCTTGGCGGATATGAATAAGCGT
>CAZKCB010000013.1:0-17082 GCA_964550965.1 uncultured Oscillospiraceae bacterium | reverse complement strand
CGAAACAGTTCGGGGTAGGCAAACCCGACAAATCAGCTCGCCTGCCCACCCCTGCGCGATCCCTATGCTGCTGTGGGGTGGGGAAATTGTCAAAAAGTCCGCAAATCCCCACCTTTCGGCGTCGGTGAAACAGTTCGGGGTAGCCAAAGCCGACAAATCAGCCTGTATGCCCACCCTCGTGCAGTAGTACCGCACGCTTGGGGTGGGGAAATTGTCAAAAAGTCTGGAAATCCCCACCTTTCGGCTTCGGCGAAACGGTTCGGGGTAGGCAAACCCGACAAATCAACTCGCCTGCCCACCCCTGCGCGATCCCCTTGCTTCTTCGGGGTGGGTGTTTTTATAAAAAGTAGCGAAAAACCCACTCCCCTGCGACCAGCTTCCCGGCTTTGGGTGGGTATTTTCGTAAAAAACAGGGGAATGCCCACCCTCGTGCAGTGCTGCCGCACGCTTGGGGTGGGAAAATTGTCAAAAAGTCCGCGAATCCCCACCTTTCGGCTTCGCCGAAACAGTTCGGGGTAGGCAAACCCGACAAATCAGCTCGCCTGCCCACCCCTGCTCGAGTCCTACCCCGCTTCAGGGTGCGTGTTTTTATAAAAATAGCGAAAAACCCACTCTTGTGCGACCAGCTTCCCGGCTTGGAGTGGGTATTTTCGTAAAAAGTAGGAGGATGCCCACCCTCGTGCAGTGGTGCACTGGTAAGCTAAAACTGGACACAGGGTGGGGTAGAAAATAGACACGGAAAAGAGTATTGTAGATGTATGGAAACAAAAGATGCAGCATTTTTTATAAAAGCAGGCGAAACGATTCGGGTTTACTTTATCAAAGGCAGGCGCCGGAACTGATTGTCTTGCTTTATCTGCAAAAGGAGGGGGTACCGGAATGGCAGAAATCAGGAAAACCGCTTTGGTCTTAGGCGGCGGCGGTTCCCGCGGGGCTTATGAGATCGGCGTCTGGCAGGCGCTTCGCGAAATGGATGTCAAAATTGACATTGTTACAGGCTCTTCTGTAGGAGCAATCAACGGTGCCATGATCGCGCAGGATGCGTTTGAGCTTTCCGCGACACTCTGGCGTCAGCTCGAAACCGGAATGGTCTTTGATTTTGGTCTTGGGAAAAACCCGGCTCCGCCGCTTCGAGGGCTTCTCGAACAATACATTGACGAAACAGCTGTCCACAAAAGTTCCATCGAGTTCGGTCTTGTGACCTTGGAACTTCCGGCAATGGTTCCCCACCATCTTTTTCTTTCGGACATTCCGGAAGGGAAACTCATCGATTTTATTCTTGCAAGTGCATCGGTTTTCCCGGCCATCAAGCCGCAATCCATCGACAAGGTAAAATACGTTGACGGCGGCTACACAGATAATGTTCCTGTCGAAATGGCACTGCAAAAGGGAGCCACCCACGTGATCGCGGTTGACCTTGAAGTTGCGGGGATCGTTCGCAAACGTCCGTTGAAAGCAGCTGAAAATCTTATCCTGATCCGTCCCGGTGCCGAGCTTGGAAATATGCTCATTTTCAAAGGAGAGAACGCCTCTCGGATCATGCGTCTTGGCTATCTTGAAACACTGAAAGCCTTTGGCTTTTTCGAAGGCTCTTATTTCACTTTCCAGAAAGGGCAATCCCGGAAAAAAGATCTTGTCAATGCGGAGGCCGCAGGCCGTACCTTTGGCCTTGATCCGGCCATTCTTTATACCATGGATTCCTTTAACCGAAAGCTGCAGGAGACCGTCGAAAGCTACGCTCTCGAAGTCAGGCAGGACCTCGAAGCTTCCCGTTCGCGGATCCTCAAAAAGAAAATCACTATCGAAGGATTGCTTTCTCTTCTTTCAAAAGCCAATGAGAAAACAATGGCGCTTATACTCGCCGATTTCTTAGCGGATACACCTCGCCCGAAAGACCCTCCGTTAGCGTCTTTCCTTCCCTCGAAAGTGATCGAACCCTGGAAAGCCGCTTCTTATCTTGCAGCTTCGAGCCTTGTCCGAAAGCAATAGCCCGATACCAAAATCCCCGCGAAAGAGAATCCCGCTGCAAGTAGGCTTGCGCCGGCAAATCCCTCACTGGCTACAGAAGATATGGAATATACCCCGGAAAAAAGAGACGCCCCAATACAGCCGGCGATCTGAAAGCCTGTGCTCATTACGGTAACTCCATGGGGATTGAGTTCCTGCGGAAGATGTGAAAGCGCAAAACTCTGGACAGGTCCGATAATAAGCGCGGAGCCGCAGATGACCGGAATATAAAGTACTGCAAGAAGCAGCAGCGATCCACTGTCTTTCGCGGCGGCCAATCCCAAAGCGCAAAGGCAGATAAGAGTGAACCCAAGTGGCAAAAGGATCCCCGCGCCCTGCTTATCGTATACTTTTCCTGCAATCGGCGAAACCACACACGAGAGAAGAATTGCGGGAAACAGCGTCAGCGATGCACCGAGAGCCGATGCGCCGAGAGCACTCTGGAGAAACAGCGGCATGACGATATTCATTGCAAAGATAACGATAAGTGAAAGCATGTTGATGATGACGCCGATCGCAAAAGGCTTGACCGAGAGCGGTTTTAGGTCAATGAGCGGCTCAGAGAGTTTCTTCTGACGCCCAAGAAAAGCAATGAGAAACAGAACGCCGACAGCAGCGGCAATCACTGCAAGCAACATGTTGCCCGAAAAAATCGTGGATACACCGTAGAGTATACCGAGGAGCGCGATCCCGATCAGTACAGTTGATGCAATATCGAGTTTGGGATGTGTAAGTTCGGCGACATTGTCAAGCAGGCATGCTCCGCAAATAAAGCAGATCACGGACAGCCCCGCAAAAAACCAAAGCAGCATGTGCCAGTTAAAAAACGAAAGCAGGACTCCGGCGATGATAACGCTTGAGGAAGGCCCGAGGGTCGTCATGGCTCCCATGATTCCCATATACGTGCCGAGTTTTTGTTTCGGAGCAACTTCCAACGTTATATTCATGCCGATCGGAATGAGCATGCCCGTTCCCAATGCCTGAACGATTCGACCGATGAGCAGCACAGGAAAGTTCAGTGCAAGCCCGCCGATCAGGCTTCCTGTCACAAGCATCCCGACGGCAATCAGGTAGAGGCGTTTTGTCGGCACACTTCGATAGAGAAAAGCAGATACCGGTACCATGATCGCAGCGCCAAGCATATATCCGGTCGGAAGCCATTGAACCGTAGAAACCCCGACTCCGAGATCCTTCATGAGGGGCGAAAACGCCACATTGAGAAACGTTTCGTTGAAGGTCGCGAGAAAGGCCGAGAAAGCAGCAACGAAAACGATACCGCGTCCCTTTTGATGATTTGTTTTTGTCATAAATAACTCCTCTTTCATTTCAAGTAGTCCATCGGATTTACGCAAAAGAAAAAACACACCTGGACATGTCCATAATCAAATACGGAGTTTGCCTAACGTGTGCTAATATATCAACAAATAATAGTTTCTTTTTTTGCAATCAAAAAACACACGTCTGATATGTGCCGTGATCAGATTTACGAGCTATGCTCTACGTGTGTCGTTTACATTTGCTATTTAATTATCTTTTATTTTAATGCATTTACGTCAAAAAGTCAATAAAAAAGGCCTTCCCCAAAGATTCGATCAAACGGATCAATCAGAAAGAGAAGGCCTTTTTTTATTTTAACAAAGGTAGTATCGTTTGCATTTAAGGATTTTTTAAATGTTTTCGTGAAGCGGCTTAGTTTCTGTTTTCTCGATTTTTGTATTTGGCCGCAGTCCGAATTGCTTCATGACCGGTGTTTTTGCGAGTGCCGCCGTAAGAAGTGCTGCGACAAGGAAGCCGGCTACGAACTGTATCATATTCATCGGAATGCTGAACGCCGACACGGCAAAGTTTCCGTACATCAGACCGCCTGCGACGTAATAACCGAAGACCATCCAAAGGCCGGCCATCGTCATGCCGAGGATCTCCGAAACAGGCACGGACAGGTTCTCTTTTTTCTTCAGAACCAAGGCGATCACAATCAGAAATACCGGTATTGCAAGAGCTGCCACCATCAGTTGGCTCTGCATGGAGTTCAGGAAAGCTCCCAGCTGCGAAACATCTGTGACCTCTTCACTCAATAAAGCGGAAGGATTATTTGCAGCTTGTATTTCAATGATGCGGTTGACTGCAAAATGAAATCCGAGCCATGCAACAACCGTTGCGCCTGCTGCAATCAAAGTGTTTCTGGTGCTTCCCATCGCTTTTTCAATGATGAGTCCCATCAAAATCGCCATGACAGCTTTGATGCAAAGTGTCCACGGAGCCCAGTTTACATATCCCAAAAAGATATCTGCAAGAGCAGAACCGACACCGGCAGCAACCGCGCCGTAGCGCCAGCCAAGAACCAGCACAGACAGAAAGACCATGCTGTCCCCGAGATGGATGTATCCATTCGTAAACGGAACAGGAATTGCTATGACCATAGTCGCGATCGTAGTCAATGCCATCATAAGACCGGTTAAAATTATTTTGTTTGTTTTATTCCTATTAGCCATTTTTTAAACCCGCAAAGCGCGGTCCACCTTTCTTTTATCAGCCCAAGCGATTTTTTCTTTACTTTATTTGCTTCAGTTATTATAATACAAGAAAAGTGTATTTAATGAAATATGCAGTATTAACATTTTATATAATAACAGTTTAAATTTAAGGTCTATATTTCAACACTTTTTTATTTTTTGTATACAGTTTTAGTATTTTTTATAGAAAACAGTTTTCGTTTGGAAGGAGCTTTCATGATTTCTCTTACCCCGGAACTCAATGACCGGAGCCAAATCCCTCTATATTTGCAACTTTTTTCTTATATCAGAGATTCTATTCTGCAAAAAAACATTCTCCCCGGAGAAAAGCTGCCTTCACTTCGTTCGCTTGCGAGAACACTGAGCCTCAGCGTCACGACCGTGGAGCTCGCCTACAGTCAGCTTCTCGTGGAAGGCTATATCAGCAGCAAACCGCAATCCGGCTATTACATCAACGCGATCCCGAAGGATTTCCCAAGGTCCGTGACTTCCTTTTCCGACAACGACACAAACGCTGACTTCTTTCCTTTTACTCCGGAAGAACTCGGCAGCGAAAACCCGTTCTACTCAGATCCGGCCTCTTTCGATTTTTTCAAATGGAAAAAATGCACCAACGCGATCCTGACCGATCATTCTCATCTGCTTCTGCAGGAAGGCGATCCGCGCGGGGAGCTTGCACTGCGTGCCGAAATATCAAAATACATTTACCAGGCCAGAGGCGTCCGCTGCGACCGTGAGCAGGTAGTCATCGGCGCCGGGACCCAGCAGCTCGTCAATCTGCTCTGTATCATACTGCAGCGAATGGGCATCGAGCACGTTTCCTTTGAAGATCCGGGATACGTTGCGGTGCGCAGTATTTTCAAAGACCGTGATTTTAAAATGAACGGCGTTCCGATCGACCGGGACGGGATTCTGATCGAAAAACTTCCGGTCAATATCCGCTCGACCGTTTATGTAAGTCCCTCCAACCAGTTCCCGACAGGCTCTGTCATGCCGGTCGCAAGGAGATACGCGCTTCTTGACTGGGCACTGCAAAACAACAGCATCATCATCGAGGACGATTACAACAGCGAGCTCCGTTACGACAGTCGCCCCGTCCCTTCTTTACAGGGACTCGACAACAACGGTCAGGTCGTATATATCGGTTCGTTTTCTTCAACGCTTTTCCCTGCGATCAAGATCAGCTACATGGTCTTGCCTTCTGCCATGCGGCGTCTCTTTTCAGAGGTCCTCGGCGGCTATATGCAAACATGTTCAAAGTCTGAACAGTTGACTTTGGCTTTATATATGGCGAAAGGCTACTACCAGACGAACCTGAAGAAGCTCCGCAAACTCTATGCGCAGAAAATCCTTCTTGCAACTGCATCGATCAACCGGCATGCAGGTGATAAGATACGTATCATGAACAACAGTTCCGGCCTTCATATGCTTCTTGATTTTTCACGTGCCCAAAACAAAAAAACCACAGAAGAGATCTGCCATGATGCCGCACTGGCCGGGCTTACGATCACTCCGGTCTCAAGTTTTGGGGGGGGAGGCATTTCTTCTATGGCTATCTTTTATTATACACGTGTTCCCGCAGAGAAAATGGAACAGGCTATCCTGGATCTTGCGGCGGTTCTTTAAGCCTGTTTCGGGAGCAAATAATGGCTTAGCAGGAACTCTATCTGTTCCTCTATTTCGGGGAGTTCTATATCAAAAACGGGTTGAGCCTTTTCCTTCATAAAGTTGGGCACCAAGGCGGCACCAAGAAGCTGCGTGCATAAAAGGAACACCGTATTTTTATCTTTGATCCCGCTGATCTCGGCGACAAGTCTTGCATATTTATTGATGCCGAGTTCTTTTACCATTTCTTCGAAGCCCTTCATATTGTCAGGGGTACAGCGATCAGAAATCATCAAATGCCGCATCGGTTCGTGAAACTCCCGCATGATTTTTACATAGGTAACAAGGAATCTCTTGAGCCTTTCTTCCGGAGAAAATGAAACATCATCGATTGCAGAAAGAGCCTCTTTCATTCCATGAAAAACCAGCTTTTTGATCGACAGCAAAAGCAGTCTTTCCTTCGATTGAAAGTGATAATTGATCGATGCAAGGTTTACATTTGCTTTCAGCGCAACCTCCCGCAGTTTTACGGAGGAAACGCCGCCTCCCCTGATTTGCTCCATTGTCACCTTCAAGATCCTGTCATAGGTTCCGGTTTCATCTGCTGTAAACATAATGGAATGTCCCTCCTACTACTGCAATGACGAAACGATCCGAAACGACGTCTTCTCCGTCACTTGACCGCTGCCGCCGACTACGACTTCTTCTCCCGCGGACAAGCCGCTTTTGATCTGAATATAAGCATTTCGCTGCTCACCGATCTCTATCTCACGTTTTTCCAAAGCATTTTTCGAAACAACATACACAAAGGTTTTTTCGCCTTCTTTTACAAGGGCTTCTTTCGGTATCAGCAGTGCCGACACTGCCTCTCCTGCATTGAATTTTACAGTCGCAGACATCCCTGATTTCAGTTTATTTTTGCTGTTGTCGACCATGACAGTCACTTCAAACATAGCTGTTTTGGGATCTCCCGCAGGTGCGATCGCCGATACCGAGCCTTCAAAGAGATCGCCGTTTGCCCGCAGCGTGACTTCCACAGGCATGTTGAGTGTGACTTCGCCTACATTTTGCTCTGTCAAACCAACTTTGATCTGCAGCTTGCTTTGGTCGATGATCGTAAGCGCCGGAGTCTGAGCGGAAGCAAGGCTTCCGATTTCAATATTCTTTTGTGATACTTCTCCCGAAATTGGCGCAGTGATCACCATATCAGAAAAACCATTGTTGGCGATCGCAAGCGCCGCCGCCGCCGATGAACGCGAGCTTTCCATCTGCGCCTGAGCGGTCGTCAGTTTGGCCTTTGCCGCTTCATACTGCGATTTTGAAATCGCTCCTTCATTATACAGACTGAGCATGCGATCATAATTTGTTTTTGCTTCATCGTAATTGACACGTGCAGGGGTGAGCGCTGTCGAATTATAATTCGCCTTGGCCTGAGCCAAGGTCAGCCTCGCATCGGTATCGTCAAGCCGGAACAAAACATCACCCTTTTTCACGCGGGTTCCGACTTCAACATTCAGCACCGTCACTTTGCCCGGAACGTTGGGATAGATCTCTCTCGTTTCAAACGCTTCAAGCATTCCACTGTAGCTATTGTCACTGATCGAACTTTCCGTTTTTGCTTTTGCCGTGGTGATAGAAAGCGCCTCATCTTTTGGACTGCATCCGGCAAATATGATTATGCAACATAACATTGCTGCGATCAAAGAAATCGATTTTTTCATTTTTTTCTACCCCGCTTAGTTCAAATGTATTTTAACGGTTGCGTTCATCCCGAAAGTCATCGGAAGATTTTCCTTGTTTTCGATCTCGACTCTGACCGGGATCAGCTGTGTCACCTTTGAATAGGTACCACTTGTCGAAAGGCTCGTTGTATTCGTAAAAAAAGTCTGTGTGGTACTTTTGATTTCCGTTACCGTTCCCGAAAAAGTCTTTCCGTCATAAGCATCGATCTTGACCTCGACCTGCTCGCCCAGGCGAATCTTTGAGATCTCGGTTTCTTCGATATTTACATTGATATACATCTTCGAAGTGTCTGCGATCACAGCGAGTTCCGTTGCTGCCGTAACTTGCTGATCTTGTATGACCTTTGACCGGATCACCGTTCCGTCGATCGGAGAGGTGATGTATGGCAGGGCTTCAGTCCGTCCGAGGATCTGATCTTTTTCGACCAGATCACCTTCTTCCACGTTCCATTCGATCAGCTTACCTGGTGTGGTAGGATTGATGACATACATTTCCGCCGTTACCTTCGCATTATCGGTAGAGAAATAATTCGTGCTGAGACTGAAGAAATAGTAGCCAACACTGCAACCAATAAAAACAAGCACGATAAGCGCGGGATATAGAATTTTTCTTAATTTTTTCTTTTGTTGTGTTTTTTTATTTAATTCCATTTCTTCCGTTATTTCTGTTTGTTCTGTTTGTTCCGTTACTTTTGTTTTTTTCATTCTCTCTTCCCCCGATTCTTCATATCTTCTGTATCTTTGATTTTCCCGGCATCCTCTGTTTCCTCTATATCGCCGTTTGTGAACTGGCTTTGATAAAGGTCGGCATAGAATCCGTTTTGTTTGAGCAATTCTTCATGTTTTCCCTGTTCAATGATATCTCCGTCTTTCATTACGAGAATCAGGTCGGCATCTCGTATCGTAGATAAACGATGCGCAATGACAAAGCTGGTCCGGCTCTCCATCAGATGCCCCATTGCCTTTTGGATCAGCACCTCAGTCCTTGTATCAACGGAGCTTGTGGCCTCGTCGAGGATCAGGATCTTCGGATCGGCAAGGATCGTTCTTGCAATCGTTAAAAGCTGTTTTTGCCCCTGTGAGATATTGTTCGCATCTTCATTCAATATCATGTTGTATTTGTCGGGCAGGGAACGGATGAATTCGTCACAGTGCGCCGCCTTTGCCGCCTGGTATATCTCTTCATCGCTTCGTTCAAAGCTGCCGTAGCGGATGTTGTCCATGATGCTTGCATTATAGAGCCAGGTATCCTGAAGGACCATCCCGAACATGCTTCGCAGATCCTTTCTGCTGAAGCTTTTGATTTCTTTTCCGTCGATCAGGATCTCGCCGCCCTGTAGTTCATAAAAGCGCATCAGCAGTTTTACGACAGTCGTTTTCCCGGCGCCTGTCGGCCCGACGATCGCAACCATCTGTCCGGGAGCAATATTTGAAGAAAAGTTCTTGATAATGATCTTTTCATCGTTATAACCGAATTTCACATTTTTGAATTCAACATGCCCGATTATTTCGTCCGGCACCGCAGAATCGACCGGGTCTTCACTTTCTTCTTCTTCCGCAAGGAATTCAAACACTCTTTCTGCTGCGGCCGCTGTTGACTGCAGTGTATTTGAGATGTTTGCAAGCTGCGCGATCGGCTGCGTAAAGGAACGCATATATTGGATAAAGGCCTGTATGTCTCCGACCTCGATCGTCTTTTTTACCGCAAGGTAGCCGCCGAGGATACAAACGACAACATAGCCGAGGTTTCCGATAAAGGAGATCATCGGCATCATCATGCTCGAAAGGAACTGCGATTTCCAGGCAGAATCATATAACTCATCATTCATTTTTCGGAATTTGCGGATCGCATCTTTTTCTCCATTGAACACCTGCACTATATTGTGCTCCGCATAATTTTCCTCGATGTGACCATTTACATGGCCCAGATATTCCTGCTGGGTCTTGAAATATTTCTGGGATTTCTTCACTACCGTCATAGTTGCAAGAGCAGACAGCGGAACCACAAGCAACGCAACAAGGGTCATCAGCCAGCTGATCGAAAGCATCATGATCAGGACACCAACAACAGTGGTTGCCGAGGTAATGATCTGGGTCAGGCTTTGATTGAGGGTCTGGCTTACGGTATCGACGTCATTGGTGATCCTCGAGAGGACTTCGCCATGTGTCTTGCCGTCAAAATATTTGATCGGCATCCGATTGATCTTTTCGGAAATGTCCTTTCTGAAACGATAGGTTATCTTCATCGAAACGCCGGACATGATGTAGTTCTGAAAATAAGCAAATAAGGAAGACACAACATACAGACCTACAAGCAGAAGTATCATATGGTTTATATAGTGAAAGTCGGTAAGCAGGTCAAGCCCCATCCCGTAAGCCATCAGTCCTTCATAAAGCTTTGTGATGACCTTGCCGAGAAGCTTTGGTCCGAGGATCGAAAATACGGCTGAAAAAGCAGCAAAAATGACGACTAAAATAAAAGCCTTCTTGTATTCGAGCATGTAGCGCGCAAGCTCACGCATCGTTCCTTTGAAATCTTTTGCCTTTTGTACCGGCTGTCCGACTCCCCGCATCGGGCCTCCGCCACCCATACCGCCTCCGGCGTTCTCCGAGGATTTTTTTTCGCTCATTTCAATTCCTCCTCGCTCAATTGCGACAGGGCGATCTCTTTGTAGACACCGCAGTTTTCAAGAAGCTCCCGGTGTGTTCCGCGGCCTACGATACGTCCCTGATCAAGCACGAGGATCTGATCGGCCTCGCGGATCGTGCTGATCCTTTGTGCTATCAGAAGGACCGTACTCGAATGCGTCTTTTCTTTGAGCGCCGCTCTGAGTTTGGCATCTGTTTTATAATCAAGTGCAGAAAAACTGTCATCAAAAATAAAGATCTGCGGATTTTTCAGAAGCGCCCGGGCAATCGAAAGCCTTTGCTTTTGTCCGCCGGATACATTCGAGCCACCCTGCGCGATCGGAGATGCAAAGCCTTCGGGTTTTGAATCGATGAACTCCATCGCCTGTGCGATATCTGCGGCTTTCAGGATCTCTTCTTCTGTGGCGTTTTCATCTGCATAGGTCAGATTGCTTCGGATCGTTCCCGCAAAGAGCATTCCTTTTTGCGGAACATAACCCAGGTTATCTCTGAGGTCATGCAGCGACATGTCTTTGATATTGATGCCGTCGATCATGATCGCACCCTCAGTAATGTCGTAAAAGCGCGGTATCAGATTGACGATCGTGGACTTTCCGCTTCCGGTGGAACCGATGAGTGCGGTCGTCTGCCCGGGCTTTGCCGTAAAGCTGATATCATGAAGCACCGCTTCTTCTGCTCCCGGATAGGAGAACGTAACATTTTCAAAAGTGACTTCGCCGTTTCTCCGTGCGGGGAGGACCGCTTTTTCTTTGAGGTCAAAGATCGATATCTCGGTTTCAAGCACATCCGCAATACGCCCGGCTGAAATCGACGCACGCGGAATTTGAATGAACATCATAGACATAAACAGGAAGGCCATAATGATCTGCATCACATACTGCATGTAGGCCATCATATCACCGACATCGAGTTTAAATCCTGAAACCTGATTGGACCCCACCCAGACGACGACGACCGTAACCAGATTCATCAGAAGCATCATCGCAGGCATCATTCCTGACATGACGCGATTGACAAACAGATTTGTCGCTGTCAGTTCCTTATTCACCTTATCAAAGCGGTCTTCTTCAAAATCCTGTGTATTGAAGGCTCTGATGACAAGCATCCCTTCCAGATTTTCGCGAACGACTCCGTTGAGTTTGTCGATGATATTTTGTATCAGTTTGAACTTCGGGATCGCAAGGGTAAAGACCGTTGCAATGATTCCAAGAAGCATTACGACTGCGGCGCCGATGATCCACGACATGGAAGAGCTTTTTGCGAGCGCATGCAAAAAACCCCCGACACCCAAAATCGGAGCATAAAAAATCATTCTGATCATCATGATCAGAAGCTGTTGGATCTGCGTAATGTCATTTGTCGTTCTGGTGATCAAAGAAGAAGCCGAAAATTTATCAAACTCACGATTTGAAAACAGTTGGACTTTTTCAAAAACATCTACCCTAAGGTCTTTGCTCACTCCTGCGGCTGTCTTTGCCGCAAAAAGACCTACGATCGTGCTGCAGACCATGCTTAAAAGTGTGACTGCCACCATCAGGATCCCTGTCTTGATGATATAGCTCGTATCGCCGTTTGCGATGCCGTTGTTGACAATATCCGACATATAGTCGGGCAAGGCCAGTTCCGACGCCGCTTGAATAAAAAGCAGCACGACAGCCATCAGGACTAACCAGATATAAGGCTTCATATATCTTACTAATCGAATCATAAAATTACCCCTTAGTAAACGTCGTTTTAAACGTTGTTTACTAAGTCAGTATATCTCTTTCCCTGCGATTGTCAAGAATTGTTTTCAGCCACCCATCTTCTTTTTGCCATTTTATCTATATACATAAACTGATCGGCCTGTTGGATCAGAGTTTCAAGCGTTTCGAGGTCCTTCTCGGCAACAGCAAATCCTGTGGAAAGACTGATCTTGAGATCATCTTTTTCTATCGTTTTATTATACTGTGTGATTTCTTTTGCGATCCGGCAGCGGATGCGCTCCGCAAGTTCACGGTCTGCTTCGGGAAGGATCGCGAGGAACTCATCTCCGCCGATCCTCGCAAGGATATCGTTGTCCCGGAAGGATCTTTTCAGAATCCATGCAACGCCTTTGATCAGATTGTCCCCTGCTGCATCTCCAAATGTATCGTTTACATATTTTAAACGATCTATGTCAAACGTAAATACAGTCCGGCTTGTTTTTTGAGGGTTTTTTTCGCGATAGTCATTGATATAGCTGCGATTATAGAGTTCGGTAAGCGGATCATGGAAATTCAGATAGGTGACTGCTTCTTCCGCGCGCTTGATTTTTTCATATTGCTCGATGTTATCAAAAATCAAACCGCAGATCATCGCAATGCCAATAGCAAAATCGAGATATTTTTCTGTATGCTCAGGGAATAAAAAACCTCCGATCTCGATGGCTCCGTAAACCTTATCGCCTCTTTCGATCTTGATGCAAAAACGCCCTTCCTCTTTTGAATAAAAGAATGGTTTCTTCTTGTTTGAGAAAAACTCTTTGATATTGTCGGGGAAATCAGTGTTTTCCGTTTCATTGTTCCAGTATCTGAAATCTTCAGCGCCAAAAACCATAGAAAAGAGATTTTTCAAACCGCCTATCGTATCCCGTTTGTTTGTGTACATGACGATTTTTCCCATCAAATCAAAGATCGCGTTATATTCTGCACACTGGACGCGGCTCTCATGCAGCGCTTTTTTGCTTCGTTCGTTCAAGCGGCGTTGTTTCCATTCAAAAATAGCGCAGTCAAGGATCTGCTCGATCATTTCCAGCCCCACCGGTATGATTTTATACGGCACACCGACAAAGGCCGACAGCTGTTTCAATTCCGTTGCGGATTCGGGTGCAACTCCGGTGTCAAAGAAAACGATCTCCTTACAAAAATTCTGATAGAATTCCTTTGCTTCTTTCTGATCAAATCCAGCTTCTGCAATCCTCTCACGCCAGTTTTTCAACCACCCTGAGCCTATGATGTAGCCACCGTTTTCAATGATATAGGTGACAAAAGGTTCGTTCGCTAAATGGATAAAACAAAAATTTGAAGAGCGAACATCAAAGGCTTCCCCTTCAGGGATCAGATCAAGAATATCGCAATGCTTGCCGCAAAATACAACTGCGTCTCTTCCCATCTTCACGCTTTCATCGATCAGTGCGGCAGCTTCTTCTTTTCGATTTTTGCAGCCGCATAAACACGGATAGGTCACAAGTTCGACATCCTTATATTTTTCTTTTTCAAGAACCTTCTTGTACTCCGGATAAAAATTCTCGCATACGAACACATTCAACTTTTCGCTCATAGCTTACACCCTTTCTATTGGATAGCTACTATAATCTCTTGCTTTATAGTTCCCAGAACAAAAGCTTCTAATCAATCCCTCTCGCATTTTAGCTATGCCAATAGAAAACGACTGCCTCAAGTCATCGAGACAGCCGCCTTATTATTTTTCTGCTATGGTTTCAGGCAAAAGTACAGATTTCTTCAAGCGACTTCTTTTGCGGGCTCTTTGCACCTTCCTGAGGCACCCCGATCGGCATCATTGTCGTTAGGAAGTAGCCTTCCTTTTCAAAACCGATTTCTTTTTTGAGCAATGCTTCGATTTCATCGGCAGCGTAATTCTGGCTCGTCATCAGGCAGGACCCATATCCTAAGTCGATCGCGGTCAAGGTCATATTTTCGAGCGCTGCGCCCATATTCTGCATGCCGGGGTTTCTGACAAAGAGCTTGTCGATGTCTTCCTTGGGATATTCGGCAAAAACATATTCTGCATAGCCGCTCGGATAATTGACGGTGCCGTAGGCTACGATAAGGACAGGTGCTTCCATTGCAAACAGCATAAAGTTCTTTGCAAATTTGCGAAAACGGAGTCCTTTCATCGGATCCTTTTTATCCATTACCAAAGCGATCTCTTCATTCTTTGCCATAACGGTCTGCCCGATCTTGTCCCGAAGAGCTCTGTCTCGAATGACTACAAAATGCCAGTTTTGAGAGTTGTCTCCTGATGGTGCGATGCGTCCTGCATCGAGGATCTTTAGAATATCCTCATGGGGAACGTCTGCATCGGTATATTTTCTTATGCTTTGGCGCTTATAAATCACGTCTTTCAATTCCATATTTTTTACCTCCAAATAGTTATAGGATTTATATGTATTGTAACACTTCCCACGAAGGCGCGCAATCCGGGAACGTCATGAGTGACGAGCAAATCCGCCGTCTCTTGATTTTTAATTTTTTTCCTACTATAATAAAAAAATACATATCTATAATAGCAAATTTTTAATACTTCAGGAGGTTTGACCCAATGAAACACAATTCAAGATATATTGCTGTTTTTTTAACGATAGCAATGGTGCTTACTCCGCTTTTTTCTGTTGTAGCAACACCAGCTACAACAGGGATTTCCAATAATGCCTCTGAGAAAGCCAGCGTTCTTAACTCCCTCAGCTTATATGCGGGCGTCAGTGAGAGATCTTTCGACCCCGATCTCAGTGCTTCTTTGGATCGTGAAACCGGAGTGGTCATGCTTCTGCGGATTTTGGGTCTGGAAGCGAAAGCTCAGGCTATGTCAGACGAAAGTGCTACTGCGGCCCTTGCCGGCTATGCAGATGCATCCACGGTTTCTTCGTGGGCAAAAAAACAGATGGCCTATGCTGTCTCCAACAAATTGCTAGTAGGGACGTCAAGCTCTACTCTTTCTCCCAAGGCATCTTTAAATGGGAAGGCTTACTGCTCTCTTATTTTGAGACAGTTAGGCTATTCTGTTTCCTATGATCAGGCAGTAACCGAATTTGCAGGGCTAACCGAATTAAAACTCGGCGAGGCTGTTATGCCCTTGAGTTCCAAGACCCTTCTTAAAGAGGATCTCGTCGGGATATCTTTTGCTTCTCTGTCGCTGAAAGCAAAAGATTCGGACAAAACGGTCCTAGATTCCCTGATCGCGCAGAAGGCCATCCCGGCCGACGCAGCAAAACTCATCAATGCGAAACTGCCAGACGGAAGCGTCATACCAACGCCGGTTTCGACCGAGGAAGGTGGCGAGGTGATATCTTCCAATTCAAGCCATAGCCATCACCCAGCCACTTTCATAATCACCGGACTGCCAAAGACTATATCCGTCGAAGACGGCACCCAGAATTCCATCCCCTTTACTCTGGCAAAAGAAGCCGATGCTGTCTTTGCTACGCTTTCTCCCAGCGAAGTAGTTGGTGGAGTCGAGGTGACAGGCAGCGGGATATCCTATCAACTTAAGTTTAATGCTACTTCCTCAGGGTCTGCTGTAATCTACGTCTCAGCGATAAAAAACTTTCAGTTCTCAGACTCGCAGAGCATTACCGTAACCGTAACGCCCACGCTTGGAGCCATCGAGGCATCCTGGCCCGGAGATTTTTCTTCCACGCCGGCTGCTTTCAACGCGACTCCTTCGGCCTTTACTTTAGGTTCCACGGTGCCGCATGATGTCAGCTTTGCTTTTGACCTGAGCGCTTCAAATCAGGTATTCGGAACACCCGTGATGATCGATCACCTAATTTATTATTCTCTTAGCGTAGTACCACTTAAAGCCGGCACCGGTGTATTGACGATCAACATTTCAAAAGCCGGCTACCATACGATAAGCCGTTCGATCACTCTCACTTTTGGAGAGCCAGTCCCCATCTACTACGTTTATATTCCAATATGCTAAAATGGAGCCTTAAAGACTCCCTTTATTTATACCGTTTTTATTGTGTTTTCTGTTTTACAGTGCCTCCGCGATCAGATCACCGGCTTTTTTTGTGCCGATCAGCGCCATGCCTTCACTCATGATATCGGCGGTCCGATACCCTTTTGCCAGGACGCTCTTTACTGCATTTTCAATGGCTTCCGCTTCTTCGGAAAGGCCGAAGCTATAGCGCAGCATCATTGCGACCGAAAGGATCGTCGCCATCGGGTTTGCCTGGGCGGTTCCCGCGATGTCCGGGGCGCTTCCGTGGATCGGCTCATACATGCCGAAGTTTCCTTTTGCAAGGCTTGCCGAGGGCAGCATTCCGATAGAACCTGTAACCATGCTCGCTTCATCGGAAAGGATGTCGCCGAACATGTTGCCTGTGACGATGACGTCAAACTGCTTGGGATTTCTGACCATCTGCATCGCCGCATTATCGATATACATATGAGACAACGCAACCTCCGGATAGTTGACCGAAACTTCATTGACGACCCTTCTCCAGAGTCTTGAGCTTTCAAGGACATTTGCCTTGTCCACGCTCACGAGTTTTTTGTTCCTCTTCATTGCCATTTCGAACGCAACCTCTGCGATCCGTTTGACCTCCATTTCGGAATAGATTTCGACATCATAGGCTGCTTTTCCCATTTCTGTTTCTTTCACACCTTTTTCGCCGAAATAAATGCCTCCGGTGAGTTCGCGGACGACCAAAAGATCAAGGCCGCCTTCGACCGATTCCGCGCGGAGCGGGCAGGCATCCGCGAGTTCCGAAAAGAGGATCGCAGGGCGCAGGTTTGCAAAAAGCCCGAGGCCCTTACGCAGCCCAAAAACCGCTTCCTCCGGCCTTTCGCTTCCGGGGACGG
>CAZKCB010000012.1:0-17146 GCA_964550965.1 uncultured Oscillospiraceae bacterium | reverse complement strand
AGAAATTTCTGAAATGTGGAGAAGTCCGTCAAGTCCGCCGATGTCTACGAACGCACCGTAATCGGTAAAGCGCATTACGACACCTTCAACAACATCGCCCACACTGAGAGCGTCCCAGATTTCCTGGACTTTCTTTTGCTTTTCTTCTGCAAGATAAGCTTTGTGGGAGAATACAGCCTTGTTTCTCTTTTGATCTACACGGCTGACCTTGACCGGCAAAGTCTTTCCGATGAATTCATCAGCTTTTTCAACAAATTTGTCTGAAAGCTGCGACATCGGAATAAATCCGGAGACTTCTTTGTACATCGCAATAACGCCGCCCTTGACTTCTTTGACGACCTTTGCGTTTACAACTAATTTATTGTCAAGTGCATCATTGATTTCGTCCCAATGCTCTATGACCTCGAGCTTTTTACGGGACAAAAGGATATTTCCGTCGCCGTCGTCTGTCTTGATGACTTTAGCCTGGATCACGTCGCCTTCTTTATAAAGAACGTTGAGATCCTGTTCACCTTCGAGAACGAGCTCATCTTTGGGAATGATGCCATCTTTTTTACATCCGAGATTTACAACTATTTCCCTGCTTGTGACCTGTACGATTTCACCTTCGACGATTTCTCCGCGATTCGGTAATCTTAGAGACTTGTCGATTTGATCCATGAACTCGTGCATCATGTTCATTTCTTCTTCTTCGTCATCCTCGACTGCGGTATTTACTGCAGCGTCCTGGGACTTTAATTCTTTGTTTTCAGTGAGAACTTCACTCATGGTAGCAATAACCTCCTTAATTATACGTTCAGGAGTAGATGCTCCTGCCGCAACACCTATTCTATCGCACTTTTGCAATTCTTTCAATGGTAAATCTGACGGATTCTCGACAAAATATGTTTTTGGGCAGTTTTTCTCCGCAATTTCAAAAAGCTTTTTCGAATTTGCACTCTTCCGATCTCCGATGACAATCATTGCATCAGATTCCTTTGCAAGATTTTCGCAGCTTTTTTGCCGTTCGGTCGTCGCGCTGCAAATCGTATGTAAGGCAACCACATCTTTTTTATTTTTCAAAAAATAATTTGCCACGCTTTCCCATAATTCTTCGGTGATCGTCGTTTGCGCAACAAGGGTTATATGATCGACTTCTACTTTTTTTGCCATTTCCAGACTGTCGATCACGAAACAGTTTTCTTCGGCCCATCCTGTCGTTCCTATGACCTCAGGGTGAAGAGCGTCTCCCACTACAACTATATTTCTTCCTGAAGCCGAAGCATCCCTGACAAGGTTATGGATTTTGGAGACAAAAGGACAGGTCGCATCTACAATGAAAAGTCCGCGTTTTTCTGCTTTTTGGTAAAAGCTTTCCGGCTCGCCGTGAGAACGTACGATCACGACCGAACCTTCTTCCGCCTGTTCCGGCTGATCGATTTCAGAAACGCCTTTTTCTTTGAGTTCAGATGTTACGATCCGATTGTGGATCAATGGGCCGCAGGTATATATTTTCACAGGCTGTTCCTTGTATTGTTCGATCGTCTCATTTGTTTTGCGTAACGCTTCTTTTACTCCAAAGCAAAATCCTGCATGTTCTGCGATCTTAATCTCCATTCCGTCCACCCTTTCTCAGACTTTCCAAAAATCTCTTAAAGGCTCCTTCTTTTCCGTTTTCGGTCGGTTGATAATATCTGACACCTTCCTTATGCAAATTGTCAGGAAGGTATTGCTGTTTCACATAGCCTCCGAAAGCATGCGGATATTGATAATCAATCCCGATCCCGCGTTTTTGCGCGCCTGCATAATGGGAGTCCTTCAAGTGGGGCGGTATATCGTCTATGTTTCTCCGATGCAGATCACTTGTGGCGATATCGATCGCAAGGATCGCCGAGTTGCTTTTCGGACAGGATGCCAGCAAGATCACGGCCTGCGAAAGATTGATCCTAGCTTCGGGAAGTCCGACCATCTGTGCGGCCTGAATACAGGATGTAACGATGCTGATCGCCTGTGGATAAGCCATTCCGATATCCTCACTTGCGATCACAAGCAGTCTGCGACCGATCATCAGGATGTCCGCTCCGCCGTCAAGAAGACGCGCCAGATAATGGATCGCCGCATCAGGGTCACTTCCACGAATCGATTTTTGAAGTGCAGAAAGAAGATTATATTTATCTTCTTTTTTGTCGTAAAAAAGGGTCTGCTTCTGCATAGCTTCTCCGACCGTTCCAAGTTCGATCCTTGCGCCTGCTTCAAGATTGTCGGCAATGAAGCCCAATGTGTCAAGGGCTACACGCGCATCTCCTCCTGCCATCTCAGAAAGCGCACGAAGTGCGACTTCATCAAAAGAAAGGTTTTGCTTTCCAAGACCTCTTTCTTTATCGTTCAGGGTCTTTTCCATGATCCCATAGAGATTTTCCGGGCTGAGTTTTTTAAATTCATAGATGGAACGCACGCGACTGAGCACGGCATTATTCACTGAAAAATAGGGGTTTTCGGTCGTACTTCCAATAAAACGGACCGTTCCTTCTTCCAATGCTTTGAGCAGGGAATCCTGCTGAAGCTTGTTCCAGCGGTGAAACTCATCGATATAAAGGTAGGTCTGCTCTTTTTGAAAACCGAACAGCCTGTCTTTGCTCTTTTCAAGGATCTCTTTTAGCTCCTTGATCCCGCAAGTCGAAGCATTCAGTTCATAAAAATCAGAATCCATCTCCTTTGCGATCAGCCGCGCCAAAGTCGTTTTCCCTGTTCCTGAAGGACCAAAAAAAATAGCCGAATCAAAGGTCTTATTTTTGATCGCATTGTAAAGCAAGGACCCCTTATACATAAAGTGGTCCTGCCCATAAAATCCATCAAGATCGGTCGGCCGCATCCGCGTCGATAGTGGAATCATTCTTATAACATCCTCCCTTGGATCGAAGCGCCGAATCGTCTGTGAAAATAGCTGTAAAGCCGCGTCAATATTTCGTCAAACAAGACGAACATGAACTGTCCGAGAATCACAAGAACCGCAAAAGGAAAATCGGGCAGTCCTATGTTTCCAAGAAAAGCGCTCTTGAAAACAAAAATCAGCACTCCCCACGAGACATTAAAAAAGGCAAGTTTAAGCACATATTCAAGCGGCCTCTTTCCGATCTTCTCGATATAAAACTTTACAAGCCCATATAGTCCAAAGAAAAAGACATAGGGCAATAATGCGAGTTTATCCGGTATCGTGAAGAATGAAAGGATACAGCACGCTGCATAAAGAAGCCACCCATTTAAGGCCGACGTTTCTGCAACTAAAAGCACCACATACAAAGTCGATAAAGAAAATAGAGTCAACTCGATTCCCGGAATAAAGGCAGCAAAAAACAAGGTGACCCAAGACAAAGCTAAAAGGATCCCCCCAAAGGACATTCTGGTTGCCGGACTTTTTCTTCTGGCCATGCTATTCTCCCGAAAATCTAAATACAGTCGCAGAGAGCGTCTGCGCAGCAATAACACTGCATCATCCTGCAGAGTTCATCATTTGTATTGCTGTAACCGCGATTGCTAGCTGTCGTCCGATATCCCGACGAGGTTTGTACCATGCTGTTCAATGCATTTCGGTATTCATAATTTGCCGGTTCCATACTGCAGGCTGTCTGAATGTTAGTGACCGCGTCGTCATACCAGCCTTTTCGCATGGAAAGAATACCCGAAAGGTAAAACCATTCAGCGTCACGGACGGATGCGCGGTTGAGTTCAGCTTCTGCAGCCGGAAGATTTCCCTTATCAAGATTCATCCTGACCTGACGAAGATCCTGTCTTTGGGCTCCGCTTGAAGTCCCGCTTCTGTAGTTTCTGCCGGAATTTGTTGTTTCTCCGCCTTTCATGAGGGTTTCATAGGCTTCGTTGATTTCCTGAAGCTTTTCCTCCGCTAATTCATAAAGCGGATTGTCCTGATGACGGTCCGGATGATATTTTTTCACCTGCTCGCGGTATGCAGCTTTGATTTCTTCTTTTGTTGCTCCCTCTTTGATCCCCAATACCTCATATGGATTTTGCATTTTCTGTCGTTCCTTTCTGTAATATCTGTTCCGTTTTTCGTAACAGCCCCTTGTAAATAATGTTATCGATCAGTGGTCGATTTTTTTCTGTGTCTAATTTCTCCCATGCAGCGGCCAACTCTGCAAGATAATAAAGGAGATTGAATTCGATCCTTGGGCGGATCCTTTCGCGAAACGCTTCCATACTCTCTTTTTCAGGCTTCCCCTCTTCCTGTGTCGGAGATTCCGGTCCGTAAAGCAGTGGATTATAGGTTCCGTCTTTTTTATTTTCTTCAATATCATCAAAAGCATCGATCAAATAGATCCATTTTCCGATATGATAGCCCATAAGGCGCAGATTTTCTGCAATTTCTTTTTCGGCGCAGATGTTTTCTTCCGCAAAGATCTCTTCCATGAGTTTTGCAAAAGGCTCTGCCGCCTGGTCAAGCGATGTGCATTTTTCGTGTTCGAGTTTGTGTAAAAATGCAAGCTTTTCTTCGACCATTATACATTTCTTCGGGTATTTTTTCATCAGTTTTTTATAACTGCCTGAAAGCAAGGCCGATCCGATTTGCGGCTTCAGTCCGCCTTCATCCAAAAGATCATCCTGAACCTTGAAATTTGCAAGAAGAAGCATCATATCTGCTGCGTAATCGATACCATGATCTTCCGAAACGATCAAACGTTTTTTCATCGGGTGCACGGGACATCGCTGCATAGAAGCCGCTTCATTTTCCGGAAAAAGCGAGGCAAGGATGAGCGCGAGAAGAACGGAGTCATAATTCAGGACAAGCCTTGGCATTTGTCCGTATCGTTTCGCGATCGATTTGCAGATCCCGC
Organism: uncultured Oscillospiraceae bacterium; assembly: GCA_964550965.1. Lineage (GTDB taxonomy): Bacteria > Bacillota > Clostridia > Peptostreptococcales > Anaerovoracaceae > STD2-154. The sequence continues at coordinate 12,317 of CAZKCB010000012.1, read as the reverse complement.
AGTAATAGCCGGAATACAGCTCGTATTCCCTTATTTTCAGTTCCGGTTTGTCCGGAACGATATATCCAAGCATCTTATGTTTACCCGAGTTTTTCCTTTAAGTATTTCAGGAGAAAATAGCTTGCAGTCACATCTACGGCAAAGCAGCCAAAAAGGACTCCATTGAATATCTTCTGCTTTTTAGGCATTCTCTGTATGATTTTTTTGGGGTTTTTCGTTTTTCGCAACATCCTCTGCTTCTTTCCAAGAAAAGCATTGCCTGCTGCCGCGACACCCCCGTAGCATATGATTTCTGCAATCAATTGTTTTTTGAAGTTCCAATTCAACAAACAGTTCTTCATTGTTCCTTCCTTTCAACTACGGTAATTCAGTTTGATATACTTTTATATTATAACATCGTTCCAAAAAAATAACAATCTCGCTGCGCCTACAGCAGCATTCTTACTCAATAGGTAGAACTATATGCAAAGCATACTGAATTATGCGATTTTTCAAAATTTATACACAATTTTTACTCTTTATTATAGACAATTACGAACTACCGCTATATAATTAGCTTGTGATATTTAAAATACCCAATGGTCCCGATCATCAATTTGGAAGTCGACTCCATTATCCTATTTTAAATATTGAATTTTTACCATCTAATTATTATGGAGGATATGAACCAATGGAAGACAAAACACTCGTATGTCAAGATTGCGGCGCAGAATTCGTGTTTACGGTAGGAGAACAGGAATTCTACAAGGAGAAAGGTTTTGATAACGAACCAAAGAGATGCAAGGACTGCAGGGACAAAAAAAAGAACGAAAGAAGACAGGTCAGAACTGACCGCTAGTGGGAACTAGTATCACACAAAAACGTAATTAAGCCGGGTTCCATGCCCGGCTTATTATTTTTATCTTCTGACAAACGCAAATCGTTTTTGCTTTTGCGGTAATTCAATTTCACTTGATTCCGGCAAGTCTTTGCTTTCAAGTTCTGCTTCCGTTTCGAAAACTCTGCTTCGTTCCAATCCTTCCTTGGGCCACCCACGGAGATGGATGTCTCTCGCTTTCAGATTCAAATACTTCAGCAGTTCCGAGTATCCTCTGTTGAACGCTGTGATTTCTTCCAAAAGATCCGCAGCATAGATTTTCCACTGTTCGTCTTCACAAAAGCAGTTGATGCTTTTGATTAGATCCAGGATCATCTTTTGCGCGTCTCTCCCCTCATCATAATGCGGAAGATAGGCAAGTCTAACTTCTCCGCTGTCATGCTGCACAAAGATACTTTCGCTTGAGAATGGAAGGCATTCTGTCGAAAGCAGTCGGTCTTCAGAATCAAGAACGCATGAAATGACGCCGGCAAGCAGCCGAAGGATTTCTGCAGTCACATTCTTCTCGTAGATCTTTTTATTTATGCAAAGATCCGTCAAATAATCAGAAAGTCTTAGATAGGAATCATTCTTGTAGTAAATGAGTGTTTCTTCTTTGTTTTCGATAAAGCGCATAGCTAAAAGACCTTTGCAGCCTTCTTCGAGAACCCTTTTTTGATAGGAAACCGGCCATCCCGTCCCCTGTCGTATGGAAAAAAAGCGGCAGCCGCCGATTTCTTCATTCTTGATTTCTAAAAGATCAAACATCTTACCCTCCACACATTTTACAGGCGCTGTAACCTTTTTCGATTGCCTCCTGTTCGTCCATTTCAACGATATATCTTTCAACAAGCGGACAATTTTCACGATGATATACCAAACCGTCTTTGGGAAAATAATAGACTTTGCTTCCCCATGCGCGTTCGTTCGGATGACAAAGCTTGCAGGGCTCGTATTTTTTATGAAGTGACTTTGTCAGGTACGTTTCAATCGGATATACGACGATGACGCTGCAATTTTTCTTATGATATCGTTGGCCTGCCCGAGGAAATACATATACACTTTTACTCTTTTCGTTCTTTTCCATTTCCGAAAAGTCCATCGGATCCAACTGTCCAGTGCTTCCCACAAAGGCACGAAACAAAAATACCCGTCTAAAATTCAGAGTCCTTCCAAAACCGGCAGGAAGCGGGATGTTACTTTCATAAACAAGATCCGAGCGGATCAAAGAGTCTGTGCCCCTGCTCTCAAAAAGATAGAGGAAGCTCTGCATCCTTATATTTGACAAAGGTAGTTTCTCTTTGTTTTCCGCTTTTTCTCTGATACGAAGGGTCATCACAGTTCCATGCGTAAGACCGCCTGCTATCTTTGTTTCGATCCCATCGGGCATGACCGGAACCTCACTTAGATAAGCTTCTTTTGCTACTATCGCTGCTTCTTTTGTGTATATCTCCATGATCGCTCCGTCGACAGTTATCAATCGAATGAGAAGGACTATGGAAAGCAAAGCAAGAAAGAATACCGGCAAAAAAATCGCTGCTTCGACCACTGCTGAGCCCTTTTTAGAAACGTTTCCTTTAGTAAACATGACTTTGAAAAAACACTCCTCTTCTCAGGGATGCTGCAGGCAAAAAACTGTTTGTTCGTTCCAGCGTACAGGTAAAATCGATCCCTCCATAGCAATCCGAAAGCAGGAAATCACTGTAATAGTTTCCTTTCATGTTTATTTGTATGATATCCATGATGCGAAGAAGTTTTGTCTCCCTGCTTTTAAAGCAAAGCAGTAGAAAAAGATAGTTTTCATATTTGAGGCCATCGGCCTCAGGCTTCAGCGAAGAATTGCGTTGCGGCTGCGGAGCATTTTTTTTCAGAGATACTGACTTTCCTGTTTTTTCGATCAGGCTGTCAAGATCGATCACCCAATCAGCGGAGGTTTTATAAAGAGGCACCCTCCCCCCAGCATAAAGTCGTGAAGCATCGTTGGAAGCCTCAGCAACGGCCCATGCAGCTGCAACAACTGCAGCTGCGATCGCAGCGCCGGGACCGGGTGAGATCAATGCAGCGACGGCCATGATTTCCTTTCGTTTTTTAGGATCCAAGCCGATATGTGCAAGATCAAGGCCTGTGCGAAACCCAATCAAACCAAGCCTTACAAGATTCTTGTTTTTGCTGTCACTTAAGCTTCCGGCTAGTATGTATTCCACTTCGTTTTTAAAAAAAGTATTTTCCCAGGCACCATCATCTAAGTCGTGTCGAAAACATTTGAGAATATATAGATTTAAACTCAGAGCTTCTTTTGTCTCACCCGCCAATTTTTTGAGTTCAAAGTTGTTTGGAAGTCCCGGTGAAAATTCGCCAGCTTCTTTGAGATTGTTGGATGGAAGTGCATCTATAATACGTTGATTTTTCAAGTTTCGATCTGCTCGTGTGGTTCCTCCCCTTTTTTCCTTCTCGCTATCGCTGTACTGATCGAGTTGCTCGGGTGTGTTTAAAAGTTCGAGGGCGTTCCAGCTTTCAGAGAAAATCCGAAGTTCCATGAATTCCATGATCTGTTTTTCAAGCCGGTCCGTATCTGTCAATGCATAGCTTGAAAGATCGACTCGAACCGTTTCTGGTTTCAAACTGAACAAATCAGTGTATCCAGCTTTCGATGCGATGTTTTCTCCGACATATCGATCAAGCTTTTTTTCGGCGTTTTCCGTGTTTATCAGGAGACCGAATAATCCATAATCTTCTTTTAAATGCCGATCATATTCCGAAAGGATCGAACGCCCGGCAAGATCCATGACTCCATTTGCGTATTCCCTCCCAACGATTCCGGCGGCTGATTCTGCAAGAACAGATAAAATCAGTACAAAAGACAGAAGTATTGAAGCAAGGAACACCGGTACAGATCCTTTTTTATTATTTTTGATCATTTTTCAGCTCCTCCGATTGCAATGCTTCTGACAAGAAATCGACTCTTGTAACAAATTCTGCTTCATGAAAATTTGTCTTTCCTTCATGTTGTTCTTTTTCCCGCAGGCAGGCATACTGCTTTGTCTGTAAAACAGCCTGCTCATGGTAATAGAACGCAAGAGAAAGCAATGTCATGATTACAATGATCGTAAGAGGAAGAACCAGAGCCGCTTCGATCATTACCGCTCCGTGCTTTCCCCATTTTTTCTTTTTTCTTTCCTCCAGCTTTTTCATCAGAATTTGGAGGAAGCCAGCCCATCAAAAGTGGAATCGACAAAGTCCATGATGCGCTCCCGAAAAATCAGCCCCAGTGCGACCGCGATCGCAATCATGATTGCTACTTGAACCATCTCCATGCCTTTTTTGTTGTTTTTCATTTTTTTCTGCATGACGGATCCTGCGTCATGCTTCTCCTTTCTTATTTGTTTTATTTCTTTCAAAAGCTTTGATTTATGTTAAAGCTTTAAAAATACAGGGGCCAAGGTAATCATCATCAGAATGATGAGCTGAACTACAAGAGGAAACGTCAGTTTTGTTTCTGCAAGCCGTCCACGCTCTTCTACACTTTTTTTCTTATAAAACCAAAGCATTGCGGCCTCAGCCTCAAGTTTTTCACTCAAACTGTTTCCCGTATACATGTTTTCTTCAATAATCGTCTCAAGCCGGGCAAGTTCTCTCACTCCGCTTTTTTGAGCAAAAAAACGGAGTTCTTTTAAAAAAGATGCATTCGTTTCCTTCATCCGTTTTTCGATCTCGCAAAAACCCTCATACAAAGGTTTACCTTTTCTTCCTTCATGTTTTTTATAATCTGCGGTTATTTTTTGTATAGCAGCCTCTGTTACCAATCCGGCCGAAAGAAGAAGCACCAATTTGTTTGTAAAATCAGGAAGTTCGGCAAGGATGGCTTCCTGGTCTGTTTTGCATTCTTTCGTTGCATGCTGATACCGAAGAGCATAAATGGTAAAAAAAACGACAACGGCAAGCAATGCAAGCTCCAAAAAAGGTTTTTCTGTTTCTGCGCTCCACCTTATTTTTACGCCATGCGGAAGTGTTTTGGGAAGTATCAGCAATTTTTCTCCGGAATTGCTTTCTTCCAGAGCATCGACGATTTTAGTAAGACGCAGCCCGATTGCTTCTTTATCATCAGTTTCCTGCGAAGGCAGGATGTAAACAGGGAACGTTATTTTTCTTTCTTCATCGCCAAGGGCATAAACTGCTGTTAGATTTACCTCTTGCCCCCGCATTCTTTGTGCATTTTTGGACCTTGCTTTGCTTTCCTTCGCCATGATCGTATCAACGCGTCCATCCGTATTAACAAGCTCAGGACAATCAGAAAGCCATTCGATCAATATTCCGTTTTGTTTATCTTTTGTAAAAAGAAGCAGATCCGTAGTAACGTGCTGGAGATCTTTGTTTTCTCCAAGGATTCTCTTTGTAAGGCTTTTCTCAAAGTCAGCCAACGTTTTTTCTATCTGCCTGTCAGAAAGAATTTGAGGTTCTACCTTGATCGTGGCATTTTTCTTGAGGATCTGTCCATTGTATTCGAGGCGCGCTGTGATCCTATGTTTTTGAACAGTTTCACCATATTGCGGTCTTGCTATTCCGCTGATATTTTTCTGTTCATTTATCCCTTCGAGCATTAGCGAAGATATTGAAATGCCAAGAATGATCAGGACCAGCAAATAGGCTACGGCTGTTTTTCGTCGTGTACTTCGTACGAGATCATCAGTATCTTTCCTCCAATATCTTTTCCCATAAAGGTCTTTCAATTTTTCTGTTTTTCCACAAAATTCTTCAGGGAAACGATCCATTAGTCTTTCTAAAACGCAGTTTATTTTTCTTCGGCTTTCTTTCCTCATATCAACTCCGCTGCTTTCTTTAAAAATCGATCTTTGTGATTTTCATGCTCCAAAAGTAGGCGCCTATCGTACCAAAGAGGGCTAAGGTCATTAAAATGCGCCCTGCTAATGTTTCATACAAGACAGAAAGAAAATCCGGAGATGCAAATTGCAAAAATAAAAGCATCAGAAGTGGTATCGCTGTTATGATTGCTGATTCATAGCGCTTTTGTGCCGTCAGTTTTTGGATCTCCCGGCTTATGTCAAGCTTATCGATCAAAACTGTAACTGTTTTTGAAACAACACGCATAAGGTTACCACCGGACTTTCGGCAGATGATGTAAACGTCTATAAAGCTTTCTATATCCTGATCCCGGCTCCGTTCAGCAAGATCAAGAAGTAAGGTTTCTTCGGAATCCCGGCTTTCCTGCATTCGCCGTACCATATAGGCAACTTCCTTGTACATCATGCCATTTTCGCCGTATAAAAGAAGAAGTACAGGTAATGCTTCCTCTAAGGCGTCTTTCATAGGTTTTGAAGTCGAAAACGAAGCAGAAAGGGAATATAGAAGGTCGCGAAACTGGGAAGAAAGTTCTTTTCTCCGCTTTTGCACCAGATAAGACTTGTAATATTGCTTTCCCGGAATCGAAAGAAGAGCAAGGCCCATACAAAAAAACAAATTATGATAAAAAAGATATCCTCCAGCAGCCAATGCTGTACTGCAGACAAGAAAATATATCATGTTCTGCTTTCTCGAAAGCATGTAACTATCATAATCACACATCACTACAGTCCATTCCTTTCCTTTCGAGTTTTCCTTGATCCATCAGGTGATTTCCGCTTGCTTTTAATCCCTTTGCATTAGTGTATTTGAAAAGAGAATTGACTTTGATCTTACCGTTTTCGATGCCGCAAAGCTCTATGATTTCAAGTACTTTTCTCCCTTTATCCGGCGTCCGTCCCAGGTGAACAATGATATCGATCGCTTCTGCGATCTGACCCCTGATCGCTTCGATCGGAAATTCTGCCGCCATAAGGTAGATCGTTTCAAGCCTTGAAAGCATACCTGCCGGTGAATTGCCGTGGCCGGTCGAAAGAGAGCCATCATGACCTGTATTCATCGCCTGTATCATATCGAGCACTTCAGGTCCCCTTACTTCACCTACGATGATTCGATCCGGGCGCATCCTGAGGCTGGCTTTGATCAATTGGCGGATGGTCACTTCTCCTTTGCCTTGCGCATTTGGGTTTCGGCTTTCCATTCGAACGAGATTATCGATGCCCATGATCTGCAGCTCCGAAGAATCTTCGATAACAATAACACGCTCTTCTTTTGGGATATAATTCGAAAGGACATTTAAAAAAGTAGTCTTTCCGGAGCTCGTTCCTCCGGAAATAAAAATATTGTAGCCTGCGATCACAAGTTTTTTAAGAAACTCGGCTGCCTCCGCTGTGATGCTTCCGTATGCGATCAATTCATCCATTGTGATTTTCTTTTCCGGAAAACGGCGGATGGTTAAAATGGGGCCATTGACTGCAATATTCTTATATACTGCGTGTATTCTTGATCCGTCATCAAGCCTGGCATCAACAATAGGGTTCAATTCGTTGATCTCGCGATGGACTTTTCCGGCAAGACGCCTGATGATCTCTTCAAGCTCTTCGCGTGTCTGGAAGTTCTTTTCTAGGCGTTCGATTCGCCCATGCTTTTCAATGAAAATCCCGTCGATCCCGTTTACCATGATTTCACTGACTGCCTGGTCTTCTGCATATGGCTGCAAAAGATCGAGTTCCTTTCGCGTTGCGTTGAATACGCCGTTGATTACTTCTCCTTTGACTTTATAGGAACAGATTTCGGTTCGACTGTCTTTCATCACAAAGGCTTCAATGAGATCAAGAACTTCTGCATCACTTAATTTTTCTTCTTTGCTGTTTATGATTGCCCTAACGTTTTCAGTGATTTCTTTCAAACTGCTTACGGTGTCATATTTTTCTTCTGATTTTTTCTGCAAGTTTTTTTACCCCCAATCCAAAGCAACGATCCATTTCGATTTCCATGCCCACACTTGTCATTCGAAAGCTGTCCGGATCATTTTCAATGTAGATATCCGACTTGTCATCCGGCGCAGCATCATATTCATTTTTCCATTTATTCGTAACGATCAATGACCGTTCCTCGGCAGAACCGCTCTGAAAAAAAGAATATGCGCTGCGCAGTTTTTCGTTTTTTAAAAGGGAAAGTGGTTTTCCGTCATCGATCAGAATGAGTTTGCTTGCAATCTCAAAAAGTGCAAAACAACGTTCTGAAGCAGATGCCATAATATCGCAGCAAATATAATCATAATTTCGAAAACTGCAAAGTGCAGAAATCAGAAGCTGTGCTTGTTCGATCGTTAACTCAGGGAGTTCGTTTTTCAAACGGCTTGGGCAGAAAAATTCGACACCCCAACGGTCAACAGCTAAAAACGCATCAGGATCAGGAGCCACATCTTGATTATTTTTCATAAACAGGTAGTATAAATAATCATTTAACCCCCTGTTTCCACCCGCTCCATTGAGATAAAAGCCTATGGATTCAGGAGATTCGAAAGAAAGCAACAAGACCCTTTGTCTGTGAAAAGCAGAAAGCTCTCTTGCAGTTGCAATGCTTAGGACCGTTTTCCCGACATTTCCTGCTGCGCTTGTAAAAAACAAAAGTTCTGACGAGGCGGCGGTGTGCGCCGTTTTTGTTTTTCCGGAAAGCTCCAGGTAATAAAAGCTGAGATCAGATGCAATTTTTGCCGCACCGGCATATTTGTAAATCAAATTTGAGACCTTTTGCTCACTCAGAGTAAAGTTCTCCGCAAATTTTTCTTCCGTAAGCAACAGGATCTTCTTTTCATAATTCGACTTTTGAGCCTTGCTTTTATCCTTTGGGGAAGTTTCCCAAAGAATCAGGTCAAATTCTTTTTTTAGGTTTTCGTCTGTGAATTTTTCTTCCCAATTTTCAAAAGCTGTTTCGACATGAAAAGAATCATATTTATTTACCAATATTCTTGCAAGTGCGCTCGCATATTCCTGATCCTCACTTGCAATCAAAAGCCTTATTTTTGACATTTCCCCCTCGTTCGTTTTACCACAGATCATTATTTTGTCGTCTATATTTTATTATATTTTCCTTTTATTTACAATTATTGTCATTCGACAATTTTCGACAAAACAAAAAGCAGCGCCCTTTTATGGAAACTGCTTTTTGGTCATTTATTTATCTTTTTTTATTCTTCGTAAGCCAGCCTTGCTACCAATTCACCGGCCGCGACCTGAACACCTTCTTTGACAAAGAAATCAACGATGATGCCCTTCATCGGCGAGAGAATGTTTGTTTCCATCTTCATCGCTTCCAATACAGCTAATGGCTGTCCTTCTTCGACTTTTTCACCTTTTTTGACAAAGACTTTTACGACATTTCCGGAAATGTTTGCGCCTACCTCGGTTGGATCATCGGTATCAGCAATCAAGGTCGCATCCTGTGCCTTATTGCGTTCCGCGTTATTATCCTTGATTTGAACAGCTCTTCTGTTTCCGTTGATTTCAAAGATCACGAGACGATTGCCGTCCTCATTGAGTGCTCCTACTTCGATAAACTTGATAAAGAGAACCTTTCCTTCGGCGATTTTTACTCCGCAGATTTCGCCTTCTTTGAGTCCATGGAAGAAGATATCGCTTCCCATGAATCGGAAACAGCCCTCTTTCTCAATTGCTTTTTGGTAGTCCTCAAACACTTTGGGATAAAGCGCGTAACTCAAAAGATCCTGTTCCGTCGCCTTTATCTCATATGTCTTTTCAAGATATTCCCTTATCGCTTCAAAATCTTCATCAGGCAGCAGTTCTCCGGGTCTTCCGGTGATCGACTTGCGGCCTTTTAAAACAAGCTCTTGAAGCTTTGGCGGGAAGCCTCCTTCGGGCTGACCCATCATACCTTCAAAGTACGAAACAATGGAGTCCGGGAAATCCATATCTTTTGCTTTTTCATAGATATTTTCCGGAGTCAGTTCATTTTGAACCATAAAGATCGACATGTCTCCGACCGCTTTTGACGATGGTGTGACTTTTACGATGTCTCCAAGCATCTCATTGACGACTTGGAACATTTCTTTTACCTGGTCAAATTTATGACCGAGCCCAAAGCTTTCTACCTGCGGTTTGAGGTTGGAATACTGACCTCCGGGAATCTCATACTTGTAGATCTCAGCCGTACCGGCCTTAAGTTCAGATTCAAATTCTTCATATACAGGCCGGACATCACTCCAATAATTTGAAATATACTGGAGATCATCAAGAGCCAGCAAAGTATCATGTTCTGTATTTTTAAGAGCCGCCACAAGAGAATTCAATGATGGTTGGCTTGTAAGTCCTGCCATACTGCTGAAGGCCGCGTCTACGATGTCAACACCAGCCATAGCTGCCATCATAAGCGTAGCACCACCATTTCCACTGGTATCATGGGTGTGGAGATGAACGGGGATCCCGACCTCATTCTTCAGCGCCTTTATCAGTTCATAGGCCGCCATTGGCTTGAGCAGACTTGACATGTCCTTGATACACAGAATATGTGCTCCCATTTTTTCAAGCTCTTTCGCTTTTCGCACATAGTATGATAAATCATATTTGTTTTTCGACTTATCGAGAATATCTCCGGTATAGCAAAGGCAGAGTTCAGCGACTTTATCCTGAGAAAGTACCTCTTCGAGAGCTACCTTCATTCCCTCGTTCCAGTTCAGAGAATCGAAGATGCGGAACACATCGATGCCTGCCGAAGACGCTTCCTTTATGAAACGTTTTACAACATTGTCAGGATAGTTTTTATAGCCGACGGCATTCGCACCGCGAAGAAGCATCTGGAACATGATATTGGGAATGTTTTTACGAAGCACGGCAAGACGTTCCCAGGGAGATTCGTTCAAGAAACGATATGAAACATCAAATGTCGCTCCACCCCAAAGTTCCAGGGAAAAGAGGTCGCCTGCAAGCGTTGATACAGCAGGTGCGATCTTTTCCATATCAACGGTCCGAAGCCTTGTTGCCATCAATGATTGCTGCGCATCACGCATCGTCGTATCTGTGATCAGAAGCTGTTTTTGGTCAAGGATCCATTTTGAAAGTTTTTCAGGACCGATTTGATCCAAAATCTGCTTGCTTCCGTCTTTGATCTGCCTTCCCGAAAGTTCCGGAACTGCAGGAACATTGAAGTCCGGTTTGTTTTCATGGTGTTCGTTTACGGCTTTGTTTCCAAGGAAGCGGATCAGCTTCAATTCCTTATCTACGCCAACTTTGATCTCAAAAAGCTCAGGATGCTCACCAATAAAGCCAGTATTGCATTTCCCTTCACGAAAAACCGGATGGTTCAAAACATTGAGCAAAAAGCCTATGTTCGTCTTTACCCCTTTGATTTTGATTTCGTCCAGGGCTCTTGCAGATTTTTCGACAGCATCCGAAAAGGTCCTTGCCCAGGAAGTTACTTTTACAAGAAGGCTGTCATAGTATGGCGTGATCTTTGCTCCGGTAAATCCATTTCCACCGTCAAGACGGATCCCAAAACCGGAACCGGTTCGATAGACATCCAAGGTGCCGGTATCCGGTGCAAAACCATTTTCGGGATCTTCTGTAGTGATTCGGCATTGGATAGAAAACCCACGCGGAACGATCTCGTCCTGGCTCTTGATATTTACGGCATCCGAAGACAGCGAATGACCTTGTGCTATCAATATTTGAGATTGAACGATATCGATTCCGGTAACCATTTCGCTTACCGTATGCTCGACCTGTATTCTGGGATTCATTTCAATGAAATAATGATTGCCGGACTGATCAAGAAGAAATTCGACCGTTCCTGCACTCCGATAGTTTACAGCGCCTGCAATTTTAAGCGCATCTGCGCAAAGGTTCTCTCTTTGCTCTGGCGAAAGACAAAGTGCCGGTGACATCTCGACCACTTTTTGATGCCTTCTTTGCACGGAGCAATCTCTTTCATAAAGGTGCACAAGATTACCGTAGTTATCGCCAAGCACCTGTACTTCGATATGTTTTGGATGTTCAATATATTTTTCAATAAAGATGGCATCTATGCCAAAAGCTTTTTTGGCCTCACTGCTTGCGCTTTTAAATTCTGCAATCAGATCCTTTTCATCCCGAACAACACGCATACCTCTGCCGCCGCCGCCTGCGGAAGCCTTAAGCATAACAGGATAGCCACAGAACGCCGCATATTCAAGAGCTTCTTTTTCCGATGCAATAACCTTTTCAACTCCAGGGATCGTCGGGACGCCAACTTTTGCCGCAACAAGCTTTGAGGTCACTTTGTCGCCGAGCTGTTCCATCATTTTATGGGTAGGTCCGATAAAAACGATTCCCGATTCTTCACAGAGTCTTGCAAACTCTGTATTTTCGGACAGAAATCCGTATCCGGGATGGATCGCATCAACGCCTTTTGCTTTTGCAAGCTCAATGATTTCACCGATCCCTAAATAAGCATCCACTGCCGATTTTCCGTTTCCGATCTTATAGGATTCATCAGCCTTTGTTCGAAACAATGCATACTGATCTTCTTCGGAATAAATTGCTACGGTACGTATCCCAAGCTCCTTACATGCCCGGAAAACACGAATAGCAATCTCTCCACGATTTGC
>CAZKCB010000011.1:0-17496 GCA_964550965.1 uncultured Oscillospiraceae bacterium | reverse complement strand
TTTGCAAAATATCTTGAAAGCGGCAATGTCAGGTCAAAACGCAAACCCGCATCGACAAGATCGTTTTCGACAAGACCTTCTTTTCCGAGATCGAGCTTCTGCCCCCGTTTGAGGATCTTGAAGATCATATTGAGGTTTTCGCCGCCCTCGCTCTTGTCTAAATTTTCAATGCTTTCGAGAATAGGCGTTTGAATTTTTGAAAACCCGTTTTTTTGATAGCTTCTCAGAATGATCGCCTGCATTGTGTCTCTGACGCGCATTTCTTCAGGGAGATAATCCCTGGTACCTTTTAGCGGAATAATGGTTTTGGCCATGTTAGTTCCTCCTCATGCTTTCTTCTTTTTTGTAAAGCTTACTTCCATATATGATCTTCTCCGAGCGTTTCGGTAATGTCGGAAAGGGCCTGTGTTGCTCTCCCTAAATGTCCCGAAGCGGCAAGAGTTTCATTTTCTTTATAATTCTCTGCGAGCGGAATGACGACGTAAACATCCCGACCGGCGGCACGATATTTTTCCATCCAGGTTCCCATTCCTTTGACGGAAGTGATCGTGAGCTTCTTTTCTTTTTTATCATAGGTCAGATCGACTCTGGCCATCATCCCCTGTTCCGTATATCGGTTGTCGAGGGTCTCGCTGCGCTGGTTGGAGAGGAAATTACCCATGCTGTAAAATACGGGGATCTCTTTTCCTGTTTCTTCACCGACTGCCGTTCCGATGGTCTGTAGCACATGGGGATGTGATGCAAACAAAATGTCCGCTCCCATATCCGCCGTTTTTTTTGCAATGTATTCTTCCCATTCATTGGGAACCTGCTGGTATTCCTGCCCCCAATGATAGTAGCAGATAACGATCTGCGCACCTTCTTCTTTTGCCTGTTTGATCGATTCGGCCACTTTCAGAAGATCATTGTCGATGTCCTCGTAGGCAAAGCTGTTGATGTATGGCTCCGCTTCCGCAGAAAGTGGTGTGCTGTTGATCGTCGGCCGCCCTCCGGAGGAAGGCGTTTCATAAGTATATGAAACGACAGCGATCGAAACTCCCCTTGTTTTATACAAAGCATAATTTTTTTCTTCGGGAAGCTGCGTCCCTGTTGTCTTGAGTCCTGCGTTTCTTAAGATTTCAAGAGTCCTTTTCAAACCGGAAAGACCCTTGTCAAACATATGATTATTTGAGGTAAGCGCAACATCGAAGCCTGTCGCAGACAATGCAGGCGCCAAGGCATCCGGTGCATTGAAGGAGGGATAACCTGTCGGCGTTCCTCCGGCAAAGGTCGTTTCTACGTTGCAGATCGCCAAGTCCGCATCTTCGATATAGCTTTTGACATAGCGAAAGTTGTTATTGTAATCGTAGGTGCCGGTCTTGCTGTCATACTGGGATGCGATTTGGGGTCGGTGCACCATAACATCCCCAACACAAACGATCGACAAAGCGGTTGGGCTCGTTTTTATTTCGATTGCCGATCCGCTGGCGTTTTTTTGAGAAAATCCATCTTTTGAAAAGCCGTTTTGGCCTCCGACAAATAGAAAAACGCCGAGCACAACAGCAATCGCTGCTAAGGAAAGAAGGCGCTTTGAGGCAGCCTTCTTTCCAGCAGTTTCTTGTTTTATGATCGTTCCTCCTGTGATTTTTTGTTCTTCCTTTAGTGGCATAGTATCTCTTATCTATACGGACTCTACAGCCGCAATTTCAGGATATTGCTCTTTCAGGAGGCGTTCGATGCCATTTTTGATCGTCATCTGCGCATGGGGGCATCCGTGGCAAGCGCCCTGCAGTTTGACCTGTACGATCTTATCTTCTGTGTAAGCGACGAATTCAACATCTCCGCCGTCTCTTTGCAGAAAAGGTCTGATGTTTTCGAGTGCAAGTTTAATGTTTTCTTCCATTTTAGTTTCTCCTTTTGATAAATCAACTTCCCCATTCAGGGGTTGCAGTGTATTTATATTTAAATTCGCCGTTCTGCACGGTCATAAACACTACCGGTTTGATTGGGTCGCCGCTGTCGCCAAAAGACAGGCTTCCCGTTGCTCCCATAAATTCTTTTGTTGCCGCAAGTGCGTCCCGCAGGTTTTTAAGCGGTGCGACTCCCACTGCAGCAGCTGTCGCGGTCTTCGCCATTTCCGCCGAATGATCGAGTCGGATCAGCGCATCGACTGCAAGCAGGTAGGCATCAAATCCAAGTGCGACAGCACTATCCGGATCTTCTTCCTTTCCGTACTTTTTTGCATAAGTCTTAAAAAACACTTCAGAATTTTTCGAAGCCACTCCTTCAATATCTGTAAAGGTCGTAAAAACGATCCCATCTGCCGAAGTCCCGGCTTTCTCAAGGAAACTGTCTTTGTACCAAAGTTCCGAACCAATAAAGACATTTTCAAGACCTGCTTTTCTGGCTTGTTTTATGATCATGGCCGCGTCTTCTGCGTTGCAGGGAAGATACACAGGATATTTTCCCGCTGCTTTCAGCTGCTTCATCTGATCGCCGAAATTGCTTGTGCCTTTTTTATATTCGATCGTAAGTGAGACGGCATCTTTTTCGCCGGTCATCGCGGTCATTTTATCCGAAAATTTCTGTGAAAGCGCGGTGCCGTAATCATCTCCGGTCGCTTTCATCACGATCGCCGTTTCTTTATCAAGATCATTGTAGACGTATTTTGCAGCCATGGTTCCTTGAAACGAATCTACGATACATACTCTAAAATAGTACGGATTGCCTGCTGTGACCAGCGGATTCGTGCAAGTCGCTCCTATAATAGGAACTTTGGCTCCCTGGAAAACGGCACCGGCCGCCAGACTGTATGAGTTTCCGTAGCTTCCGATCGCAACAACCACACCTTTGTCGAGGAGTTCTTGTGCCGCGGTTTTCACATAGGCCAGCTCTGAGCGATTGTCCGCATAAACAAGTTCAACTTTTTTGCCCAAAACTTCCGGATAAAGTTCATAGGCGAGCTCGATCCCTGAAATTTCTGCTTTTGCAGCTTCCGCATCATCACCGCTCAGCGGCTCTAAGATCCCGATTTTGATCGTATCGCCCTTTGCATTGCTCTTCAAAGTCTGGGCAAAGCGATCAAAGGTGCTGCAGCCCGTCGTCGAAAGAAGCAAGAGCAAAACCATTGTCCATGCAAAAAAGCTCCGGTATCTTTTATCTATAGTTGTTTTTTTCTCTTCGTGCATATCAGGACCGCCCGTCCGTTCTACTCTGCGCTCAATAATTCCCCGGCCAAGATTGCACCGTCTTCAATGCAGCCTTCGCAGCTTCGAAGTACCGATCCGCCATTCATCCCTTTTAATTCATGACAAAGAACGGATCCGTTCATCTCTGTGAATTTTTTCTTCAGTTGTTTGACTTTTTTATAGGTTTCCTGCTTCGTCTTTGGTCCTTCCATCCCTGAGCCGTCTGTCGAAAGTCCGGTAAGCATAAACGCTCCCGCCAAGGCTCCACAAACTCCCTGAAAATCTCCCATGCCGGCTCCGAAGCCTTCGGCCATACGGAAAGCCGTTTTTTCATCAAGACCTACGGCATCAGAGTAAGCACATACGATGCATTGTGCACAATTATATCCCTTTTTATGGAGCTCAACAGCTCGTTCTACTCTTTCCTGTTTCATTTTCGTCTCTTCCCTGTCCATTTTTAACCTTATTTTTACAACCACAAGAGCACCCCGAAAAAAGGGGGCGATCTGTTATATTATAACAACAATCGTCTAAAAGTAAAGCGTATACCTTATTCACTTATGGTCTTGTTTTCCTCAACAAATCGCTTGATCTTCTTTCCGGTCGTCTTCTCGAAATCTGTTTTTCGAATGTCGATCTTCTTGATCCGCTTAAATAAGGGAAGCCCGTCATTGAGCTTATCGATCTCTCCCCAGACAAGATCAAAGACCTGTTTGTCTGTGTAGCCTTTTCCAAGAACTTCTCTGACCTCTTCATCATCGACTTTTATGCTTGCAAAAATAATCGTCTCTCCGGTCTCCTCACTGTCCTTGCCCCAGACCAGAGATTCTGCGATAAACGGTATTTTTCCGAGGTAGTACTCTATCTCTTCCGGGAAAACATTCTTTCCGTTTTTTGTGATGATGACATTCTTTTTTCTGCCTGTGATATGAACATAGCGCTCTTTGTCAAGATATCCGAGATCGCCGGTATGGAACCAGCCGTCCTTTAGGACTTCTCTCGTGGTTTCTTCATTATTATAATATCCCAACATGACATTTCCGCCTTTTGCGCAGATCTCACCGATGCCGGTTTCAGGATCTACATCAATGATTTTGATGTCAAAACCGGGTGGGATATAACCGGCAGAGGTATCTTTTGGTGCTTTGTCAGGATTCAGCGCACAGATCGGAGCACATTCGGTCAATCCATAACCTTGTAAAGCCATGATGCCAAGATCCTGTATTCCCTGGAGTATCGCCGGGTCGATCGCCGCACCTCCGACGATCATGATACGTATCCTTCCGCCAAAGATGTCCGTAATTTTTTTCGGAACAAGATTCAAACCGATCTTTCTTGTAACACGGTTTATTTTAAGCAGCAGCTTGAGTTTCTTTTCCATGCCGCTCTTTTTTGCGGTGCTCCAGATCTTTTTGTAGATGTTTTCCATAATCAACGGAACGCAGAGGAACATCGTCGGTTTGACTTCCTGAAGGTTTTTCAAAATGTGCTTGAGCCCTTCGCAATAAGCGATGGACGCACCGCAGTAAAGTGGCACCAGAAATCCGCAGGTACATTCGTAAGTGTGATGGAGCGGAAGAACCGAAAAGAAAATATCTTCAGGGTTCACACGAAGCAGGGTCGGAGACGCCATAACATCCTCAACGATATTTCCATGAGAAAGCATGACACCTTTTGAAATGCCGGTCGTTCCCGATGTAAAAAGAATGATGCTCATTACATCACGATCGATCAGGGCATCGAGGAAATCACGATTGCCTTCGGCTATAAGCTTCCTGCCCTTCTCCAATGTCTGCTTGAAAGAAAGACTTTCTTCGCTGTCTTCGCCTTTGCTCATATTGATAAAAAAAGAAAGGCCGGTGGTGTTTTTCATATTCAGAAAAACATTCTCATGCTTCCCCGTATAAAATATCGCTTTTACATCTGCCTCTCTTATGAGGTTTTCCAGTTCTTCTGCGGGAAGTTCCTTATCAAGAGGTACTGCGACACCGGCTCCGCAAACCGTTGCCAGATAGGAAATCGCCCATTCATAGCAATTGTCTCCGATGATCCCGATCCGTTGTCCTTTGAGTCCCATCGATATAAGCGCGGTGCCGATCGCATCGATGTCTGCCTTTGCTTCCTTGTAGGAAATCGGGCGGTATGCTCCTCCGGGGATATCCTTGACATGAAACGCCGGTCGGTCTCCATAGATTTCCGCACTCGTTTCCATCATATGTTTGATGTCGATGATCGGTCTGCCGTCACGGTAAAGGATAAAGGGATCCTTACTCGCCCGGATCCCTTCGATTCTGGCAACAGCATAGGCCCATTCTTTCGCCTTGATCTTCTCGTATTCCTTATGGTCCATGTTTGATCTCCTTTTCGCTATCCGGCCGCTCTGCTCCGACGCAAACCTTTGTTCAGAGTGTTTCCGCCCCATTGTTCCCGATAGAGTATCTTTTTATTTTACGCGAGGCAGTCTTGTCAAACTCGGTTTCCCTTATCGTAAACCGCTTTACGCGTTTATACATCGGTATATTTTGATTGGTCTCATCAACCGCTTTTTTTATGATTTCCCGGATCCTTTCGGAGCCGATCGCACCCGTGGCTTCCATGATTTCCTGATAGTTCGGAAAAATTTCGGCGCAGACTATCGTGTCATCGTTCTGTTCTATCAGTCCGAATACAACACATTCTTCGATGCAGTCGTTTCGGAGGAGGTGAAGTTCAAGCTCTTCCGGGAAAATATTTTTTCCGTTTTTTGTTACAATAACATTCTTTTTTCTCCCCGTCAAATACAGGAAGCCGTCCTGGTCGAAGTATCCATAATCTCCGGTATGGAGCCACCCATCAATAATAACACGTGCTGTTTCTTCGGGATTTTCATAATAGCCGAGCATCACCGAATCGCTCTTGCAAATGATCTCTCCGATCCCGTTTTCATCGGCATCGACGATCTTTATTTCTGTGTTGGGCATCGGCAATCCAACCGCGGAGGCTTTGCTGTAACGATCCAAATTGACTGCAATGATCGGTGAATTTTCCGTCATACCGTAGCCCTGGATCATAGGGATCCCCATCGCAACAAAATCTTCTGTTACCGTAGGGTCGATCCCTGCAGCTCCCGCAATCAAAAGACTTAGATCGCCACCAAAACTTTCGTGGACCTCGCGGAACATTTTTTTTGCAATTCCGGTATTATATAAATGAAGCTTTTTAGAAACAGCGATCGCACGGCGCATCTTTTTTGCCTTCCCGCTTTTTTCCGCCTGCTTCCAGATTTTTTTGTGCATCATTTCAAACAAAAGAGGGACACCGAGCATAACGCGGACATGTGCCTCCTGCATATTTTTCTGAATGTGCTTGAGCCCTTCACCGATCGCGATACCACAGCCCTGATAAAGCGCAGTCAAAATATGACATGTCATCTCATACGTGTGGTGAAGCGGAAGAATGGAAAGTCCGACCCAGTTTTCGACATTTACATACTGTGACATATTCATGACATTCGAAATGATATTTTTATGTGAAAGCATGACCCCTTTGGCTACACCCGTGGTCCCAGATGTAAAAAGGAGCATGCTCATTGCTTCCGCATCGATTTTCGCGTCGAGATAATCCCTGTTCCCGGCCGCGATCAGTTCCTTACCGCGCGCGATCAATTTCTGAAAAGAAAGAAACCCCTTTGTTTCCGCTTCTTCTGCTGCATCGATCCCTATCAGATATTCGATTTTTTCCTGTCCTTCGGCGGCTTTTTGCACAGTAGTCTCCAGCTTTTCAGTGCAAACGATGGCAGCAACGTCGACCCACTCGCATAAATGGCTGATTTCTTTATGCTGCAGTTCTCTTTCCATAGGAACGATCACGCCTACACCGCAGGTAACTGCAAAATAAGTCAAAACCCACTCGTAGCGATTCTCACCGATCACGACTATTTTTTTTCCCGAAAGCCCCAGATCAAGAAGTGCAGTGCCAAGAGCATTCATTTCCTCGCAAAGCCTGCTGAAACTGATTGGTTCATACGGAGCGTTCGGTCCTTCTTTCACGAGAAAAGCGGCGCGATCAGGATAGCGAGCCGCACTGGTCTGCAGGAGCTCACGGATATCTGTTACCGGTCTTGTCGGGTAACGCTCATTTTTATATTTTTTGCTGTTCATCGCTACCCCTGTTTCTCATCTAAAATTCTCGCAAGGCACTCCAAAAGTATAATATGCGCGTTATCATAGACAGCGCATATTATACCATCTTGACAACTATCCTTCAATCATATTTAATATTAGTAGAGATTCCAATCATCAGAGAGAAACCAAAGTAACATCTATGCAGGGAGGCACTTATGAAAAAAAATAAATTCTTAGGCAGTTTTTTGCTTTTACTTGCCGCGATCATCTGGGGTGCAGGCTTTGTCGCTCAACGTGCAGGGATGGAATTTATTGGCCCCCTCACTTTCGGTGCCTGCCGCTTTTGGCTCGCTTTTTTCGCTTTGATTCCCGTAGTTCAGCTTACAAATCGTATGGAACAAAAGGCTCTTAGTAAATCAGAAAACCCGACAACTCCGAAGACGCCGGAAGAAATCGCAAAGTCAAAGAAAGTTTTTTTTCGCGCGGCGATCCTCTGCGGAACGATCCTCTTCTGCGGGTCTATCCTGCAGCAGTTCGGAATGGTATTTACGACTGCCGGGAAAGCAGCATTTATTACCGCTTTATATATTTTACTGGTTCCGCTCTTTAGTCTGGTACTGAAACTCCGCCCGGGGCTAGCAAGCTGGGTCGGCGTAGGGATCGGAACAGTCGGACTTTATTTTCTTTGCATCACGGAATCGTTTACTATCGCAAAGGGTGACCTGATCGTTTTGATCGGTGCTTTTTTTTGGGCCGCCCATGTGCTTGTCATCGACCGATTCCTTCCTTATGTCAATCCGGCAAAATTGGCCATGGCGCAATTCGGCATTTGTGCAGCCTACAATACGATCGGCATGATCCTTTTCGAGTCTCCTGATTGGGCAACGATCCTTCCCTGCCTGGTCCCGATTTTTTACGCCGGCGTGATTTCAGCAGGGGTCGGATTTACTCTTCAGATTTTTGGGCAGCAGTATACCACACCTACCGTCGCTTCATTGCTTCTCAGTATGGAAGCGGTTTTCGGTGCGGTTTTCGGTTTTTTCCTATTACACGAAATCATGAGCAGCCGCGAGCTGGCAGGATGTGTCCTGATGTTTGCCGCTCTTATCATTGCACAATTACCCGATAAATTCTTTCGTAAAAAGGAGGCAAAAAAAGCATGAATATCTATGGGAAAATGACAGAATTGATTGGACACACACCTTTGTTGCGTCTTTCTGCTTACAGCAAAGCAGTTGGAGCCGATGGGGCCAACCTGATTGCCAAGCTTGAATATTTCAACCCACTTGGAAGTGTTAAAGACAGAGCTGCGCTCGCGATGATCGATGATGCGGAGCTGCGTGGAGTTTTAAAAGCCGGCAGCACGATCATTGAACCGACAAGTGGCAACACAGGGATCGGTCTTGCCTTTGTAGCATCATCGCGAGGATATCGTATCATTCTCACGATGCCCGATAACATGAGCATGGAACGCAGGAACCTTCTGATGGCCTTAGGTGCAGAACTTGTTCTCACTCCGGCCGCCGAGGGCATGAAAGGCGCGATCGCCGAAGCAGAAACTCTTGCAAAGGAAATTCCGGGAGCGTTCATCCCCGGGCAATTTACAAATCCGGCAAATCCGAAGATCCACCGTGAAACGACCGCCGAAGAGATCTGGCATGATACCGACGGCCAAGTCGATATCTTTGTCGCAGGAGTCGGAACAGGCGGTACTCTTACCGGTGTCGGCGAAGGCCTCAAGCATAAAAGCAGTCACGTTCGGATCGTCGCAGTGGAACCCTCAGATTCTCCGGTTATTTCCGGAGGCGAAGCAGGACCTCATAAGCTTCAGGGCATCGGTGCAGGATTTGTGCCCTCCGTCCTTAATGTCAAGATCATCGACGAGACCATCAAGATCAAAGCCGAAGACGCGTTTGAGACTGCCCGCCTCTTGGTCAAAACAGAAGGACTGTTTGTCGGGATCTCATCGGGAGCTGCCGTCTTTGCCGGCGCAGAGCTTGCGAAACGTCCCGAAAACGCAGGAAAGAATATCGTAGTCCTTCTTCCTGATTCAGGTGAGCGCTATCTTTCAACAGAGCTCTTTAGTCACGAATAAGGGCGTCACCTCTTAAAAAGACTCTTTATTTAGCAGAATCCTTACGGAAAACACATATATGATGCAAATAAAAATGCCGCTTAAAGCGGCATTTTTCAATGGTCTAGGCTCTTTTTCAAGTTTTTTGTCCGTTTGTTGGTTCTGAATTTTCAAATCCTGATTCGATAATCGTTTCTGTCTGCACCGGCAATTCGGGCTTTTCAGAGGCTGGAAGCGCTACGGTTACTCGGGTCCCGAGTCCTTCGCGGCTTATCACCTCCATATGTCCGCCATGCCTTTCTACGATCCATTTCGCAATGGAAAGGCCAAGACCGGTTCCTCCGGTCGCTCTGGCTCTCGATTGATCGGCCCGATAGAAACGTTCAAAGATAAGGGGCACAGACTCGGGCGGAATGCCGATTCCTTCATCTTGAACCGAGAGCATCGCCTGTCCATCCTCGGCTTTCACAGAAACGCGGATCTTTCCTCCCGGATTTGAATATTTGATCGCATTGTCTGTCAGTATTCGCAGCAGCTGCTTTACCAAACCTTTATCCGCGCGCAGGAATACCTGATCCAGCCTGGCTTCATAATCATGTCCGCCATCGATCATTTCACTCTCTTTCACCACGGCTTCCGCGAGTTCTGCAAGATCAAATGCTTCCAGCTGCAGCTTCATTGTATTATTGTCGCCTCTTGCCAAAAAGAGCAGCTGCTCCACGAGGCTTTTCATATTTGCAGCTTCCTCTTTGATCGCGGCGATCGATTCCAGCAGAGTTTTTTCGTCGTCCTTCCCCCAGCGTTCGAGAAGGTTTGCATAGCCTTGTATGACCGAGATCGGCGTGCGAAGTTCATGTGAGGCATCCGAAACGAACCGGACCTGTGATCTATACGCATCATTGATCCTTGCAAGCATCGCGTTGATTGCCTCTGCAAGATCTTTGAGTTCATCTTGTGTCGCATCGATCGAAATTCGGGTATCGAGCTTCGCCGCATTGATCCCATCGATCTTATCTGCAAGACTTTCCATAAGGGAAAGATCGAGCCCCGCTCCTGCCGTATTGATTTTTTGAGCTGCTTCCGCAAGGTCTTCGATCGGTTTCAATTTTCTTCGGATCTTTGCTGCACCTGAAAAAATGGTCTTTAACAGGATCAGTATCTCTGCGACAAGAAGTATCCCCAAAGTCAATTCCAAAGTCTTTACGGCCGCGGCCAGTTCGATCGTTAAATCATAGGTCTTATCATCAGCTGCGAATTCATAATGGTAGCTTAATTGTTCCATGTTTTTGAGTGCGGATTCCAGATCTTCTCCGGGAAGCGAAAAATACCTTCCGACAGCAACCAGATTTTCCGGGACTCTTTTTTCAAAGCTTTTCGGGA
The DNA here is from genome assembly GCA_964550965.1 of uncultured Oscillospiraceae bacterium. GTDB lineage: Bacteria > Bacillota > Clostridia > Peptostreptococcales > Anaerovoracaceae > STD2-154. The sequence continues at coordinate 6,772 of CAZKCB010000011.1, read as the reverse complement.
AGAAAAAGCCGCGCGGATCCCGGGAAACACGTTCAACACGGTATCCGGAAACGTCCGTCCACTCCGAAAGCTGCTCTTTCGGCAAACCATCCTCGCGGATCCGGTCAGCAACATCGGAACCGATTCGTTCCGCCTGATAGATCGCTCCGATTCCCGTACCTGCACAAACGAGGATATTCAAGAGCAAAAAAATCCCCAGCAAACGAAAAACGAAGCGATTATTCAAACCGGAGGAAATAGATATCTTATTATTATTCTTCATCTTTGATCACGTACCCCACTCCTCGAACGGTATGTATCAGTTTGATGTCAAAAACTTCGTCAATTTTTCCTCTTAAATAGCGAATATAGACATCAACGGCATTCGTTCCGCCGTCAAAATCAAGATCCCAGACATGTTCAAGCAGTGATTCTCTGCTCATCACAAGGCCTTTATTTTTTAAGAGAAAATGAAGAAGATCGAATTCTCTTTTTGTAAGTTCGACCGCTGTTCCAGAAACCGCGACTGAACGGCGTTCCGGATCAAGTTCAAGCCCGAGAGCCGCAAGAGATGCGGACCCGTTTTCGGCAGGCTTTTTTCTCAGTACAGTCCTGATCCTCGCTAAAAGTTCTTCGATGGCAAAAGGCTTGGTGATATAATCATCCGCTCCGCTGTCAAGCCCCGAAACCTTATCTTCCACACTATCCCTTGCCGTCAGCATAATGACAGGAATGGAAGAACTGCGGCGCAAACGCCGCAGCACCTCCATCCCGCTGAGACCGGGAAGCATGATATCGAGAAGAACCAGGTCATGGCTTCCGGATTCCGCAAGTTCAAGACCCGCGCGGCCGTCGAAAGCCTTTGTCACGGTATAGCCTTCGTAGCAAAGTTCAAGTTCCACAAAACGAGCTATTTTTTCTTCATCTTCAACCAGAAGTATACTTATACTCATGTGCTTTCTTCCAGCCCTTTCTTTGACTCATTCTAAATTCACGTACTTCCCCCTGATCATCCGTCCATCCCTTTTGAACAAAACGTTTTCGTTTGAACTAATTTTCCCCTGTTTTATCTTCTGTTGTAAATGACTTCTTTAAATTTTCTGCTGCATCTGCGGCACTCGACATTGCGTTGTTGACGACATCTTTTCCGAGGTCCGGTCCGCGAAAGCGATAACGGAAGCCGAAGAAGAGTCCGATCACAAGAAGCGGCAGAGTCACCCAGAAGAAGCATACAAGCAGGACAACCAGTACCGTGATCGCGACCGACGCTTTGATCTCTCCGTTTTTCAGCACCTCGAAAGAGTTGCTGTTCCCCTTGTGGAGAAGGTCCATGCAAAAGCGTCCAAATTTTCGCATCAGGTCGCCGAAGCTGCTGTTGCATTCCTTTTTCTGTTTTCCTTTTTCACCCGGCACGATCTCGATCGAACTGCTTGTCGCGGTTTTGTCGCTGCTGTAATATCCGTTGCCTTCGGGCGCATTTACTTTCCCCTGTTTTTCTAAATCGATCAGTGCTTCGAGCAGATCCCCATTTGCTGCTTCTAGCGCTGCTTTGGCTTCGTCGTAGCTGACGTTCGCTTTTTCGCGGAGCCTTTCTACTTGTTCTAATGTTACCATTCCCAATTCCTCCTTTTGACCGCTCACACCATTTACCTGAGTGCAAATGGATCCTGAGTTCTATTACTGACAGTGCAATAAGCGCTATCGGATCGTTATAGTGCTATCATAGCAGAAGTTGGTTCAAAGACAATTCACCGTTCATTAGAATACAATTAGAAATCAAGTAGCTCTTTTTTAGTTTTCCTCATTTTTAATCTTTTATGACCGCCTTTTGCGCAAGCAGATACGCAAGACCCGAAAACAGAAGGCATAGGATCAGCGAAGTCAGCATTCCCATATAGGGATTTGCCGTATCCAGTCCGTAAGCTTTTGCAAAGCTTTCCGCAATGAACCAGAATATCTTCCCTCCGGTCACGATCGCATCAAAGATCGGCAGCACAAAGATGAAAAACGACGGCACTGCTACGGAAACTGCGATCCTTCCGGGCTTGTTCATCCTGTAATACATGACGGAAATAAAGTACCCCCCAGCCATCGCCGCCAAAAAGAGGCAAAAGAAAAAGAGCGAGCTCTCGGCGAAAACCTGCGCCTGATCAGAGGCTCCTGCATATCTTTCTCTGTATATTGCCTCAAGCATTCCACTCATGACCAGATTCGGCTGACCCGCGCTTATTATTTTTGCCAGCCCATTGAGAAGACCTGATAAAATAGTCATCGCTGCTGAAATCACAAGACCGAAAACAAAGAAGCTGCTACTGATCGTTTTCCGGGACAAGCCGTTTTGAAGCATCATACGAAAATTTTCCCGAAATGCACAGATCCCAAGCACAAACATAAAGATCATCGTCGCAAATTCAAAACCGCCTACATTTACGGTCATAGTCGAACTTCCTGTTGTAAAGGATGCTGAAGAAACTCCCATAAGGGCTGTCAGCGCGATCAATATAAAGTAGAAAAGTGCAACCGACTTTCGGCTTTCGAACAAGCGATATTTGACTGCAGTTTTGAGTCTCATGATAGCGGCCCCCCTTCGTCGTTGGTCAGTTTAATAAAGTATTTCTGCAGATCCATTTTAGAAAGTTCAAGGTTTTCAGGTATTGTGCTCTTGTCGATCTCTTCCCCAAGATAGACCGTCTTGAGCCCCCCGAAATGCTCCTCACCAAGGATCTTCTTTCCTTCAACAAACTGATCGACCGCAGCAGCCGTACCCGAGAGCATAAAGGCAGAGGAGAGAAGCTCTTCCCGTGATTCCTGACGCAGGACTTCTCCTTCATTAATGATCACAACATCTTCAATGACCCCGGACACCTCTTCGATCAGATGTGTCGAAAGGATCATCGTGCACGGTCTTTCCGCATACTTTTCCAGAAGGACTTTATAAAAGAGATCCCTATGGTTCGCATCAAGTCCGAGGATCGGTTCATCAAAGAGCAGATAAGGTGCATTCGACGAAAGGGTCAGTATGATTTTAAAAATCGAAGAATAGCCGGTCGATAAACCCTTTACTTTTTTTCGCAGATCGAGGCCAAAGCGCAGCGCAAGATCTTTTGCATATTGCTGATCACAATTTTTATAAAACTCTCCGGTCCAGCGAAGGACTTCGCTGATCCTCATGTTTTCAGGATAATAATTTTTCTCACTCATCATAAAAATCTTTTGCAGCGCTTTGTCATTTTCTGCCGACTTTTCTCCGTCGACAAGGACCTCGCCTGCGTCCGGGAAAATGCGGTTTGTGATCAAATTGAAAAGAGTCGATTTTCCTGCGCCGTTTCTGCCCAGAAGACCATATATCTTTTCTTCTTCAAATCTGACGCTGACGTCCCGCAGCGCCGTGACCCTCCCGAAGGTCTTTGTGACGTTCTTCACTTCGATTCCATTCATCCCTGATACCCTCTTTCGATCATCGCCGTGATCTCCTCTTTTGTAAGCTGAAGCTTTTTTGCCTCACAAGTCACTTTGACGATGTAATTTTGATAAAACTCTTTCTTTCTCTTCTCCATAATATGCGCAGCCGCCCCCGCAGCTACGAACATACCCACTCCCCTTTTTTTATACACGATACCCCCGTCCACAAGAAGATTGATTCCTTTCAGTGCCGTCGCGGGATTGATCATATAGGTAACGGAGATCTCTGTTGTTGACGGGATCTGTGTTTCCTCCGCAAAAGCACCCGAGAGGATCCCATCTTCGATCTGTTCGGCAATCTGAAGAAAGATCGGTCTTTCATCTTCGAAATCAACCTGCATGATCTTCCCTCCCCCTCTCTGAATATTGATCCATTTACTTAGTTGGTTAATTACTTATATAACTAACTATACAGTGTTATTTTTATTTGTCAATATTCAAATTTAGATTATTATTTTATATTTTCGTTGCTTTTCCGGGTACTCTTTTGGTTCATCATTCTTAAAGCTTTTTTGTTAAACTTCGCACGTTGTCTTTTCAAATACGCATTATTCGGAGACTTTTTTACTTGTTTTTCACATCAGTAACCCGAGTTTTTATCGTGGTTTCTCGCCTTGTTTAAGTTCATTTTTCAACGTTTTCTTTCTTTTTCTCAGGGCTTTCCGAAAAAGTCCGATGTTCGATACTCAAATCCTGATTATATATATTTTTTAGTCCTGATCATCATGCGCATTGATTGCCGCATTCATGCTGTTTTTATGCTTTTGGGTATTAAAAAAGGCAGGCGCTTTGTTTGTTCGCGTCTGCCTCTGTCTTACATATAAGTCGAGCTGCCAAAGTCCGATGAGTTTCTATCCTATCTGAAAACCTCTACCGACATGGTCTTAAAGGTTGCATAACACTCTTCGCCAAGCTTGATCCCGAGCTCTTCCATCGATCTTTTTGTGATCTGCGCCTTTAGCGGAAACCCAACATCAACGGTCACGGTATCCTGTCGCTCATCATCATGCACAATCTCAACCACTTTCCCTTTATGTACATTTCGGGCACTGCTTGCAAAAGGCTGCCTGCTCAGGATGACATCTTCGGGGGCGATATGAAGTTTTACTTTCCCCTCGAGATCGGTCTTGATGCATACCTTTACATTGCCGCCGACCAAAGCATGCTTGCTCTCTTCCTTTTTTATGATTTCTGCGGGAAAGGTATTTTGTCTCGTGCTTCCGGCTGCAATAAACGACTCCAGCTGGCTCTCAGAGATCCTGATGCTGCGGCCGATATGATAGGCAGGAAGTTCTTCTCGTTTTATCATTTCATAGATCGTATATTTTGACAGCTTAAGTTTTTCCGCGATTTCTTCCGGCGTATAAAGTGTTTCCTCGTTCACGGTATTCCTTCCCTTCTGTATCTCAGCATTGCAAAGAATCGAGTCTTTGTTTCTATATTATAGCGTGTTTCCTGTCGGAAATCAATTGACAGATATGCACTTAGGTAATATTGTATATGTGTTAGTTAGTTTTAGTTTGATTCATTAGTGATAAGGCCAAATCAACTGATATTCGTACAGCCAAATATAAAAAACAACCGCAACAGGGAGAATAGATTTATGGAAATCGTCAATACAAAAAATGCAGTAGGGATGGCACTCGGACATGACATCACAAGGATCGTTCCGGGCGAATTCAAAGGCCCCTTATTTAAAAAAGGCCATATTATAACAGAAGAAGATGTGCCAAAACTGCTTGACGTAGGGAAAGAACATATCTACGTCTGGAATCTCAAGGCCGGTTACGTTCACGAAGACGAAGCCGCCGCCAGGATCGCGCACGCAGTAGCAGGCGATAACATCAGTCTCACCGATGTCGCAGAGGGAAAGATAGAGTTTGTCGCAGAGTGCGACGGTCTGCTTAAAATCGATCGTGAATTGCTTGAGACAGTCAACAATATGGAAAATATCGCCGTGGCTACACTGCACGGAAATCATGTCGTTTCAAAAGGCAAAAGACTTGGCGGGACCCGTATCATTCCCCTGGTCATCAGGGAAGAACCTTTGGCAAATCTCGAAACGGTTTGTGACCGCCCCATTATAAAAATCATTCCGTTCAAACCATGGAAGGTCGGTCTCATCGTGACCGGCGGCGAAGTCTATGCCGGAAGGATCGAAGACGGTTTCGGACCTGTCATCGAAAAAAAGATGGCTGCGCTCAACGGTGAAATCATCGCAAAAACATTTGTGCCCGACTCTATCGATGTGACTGCAGAAAAGATTCTGGAGATGAAAGCGGCTGGCGCAGAGATGATCATACTTACCGGAGGAATGTCTGTCGATCCGGATGATCTGACACCGGCCTCGATCCGTAAATCCGGTGCAGAAACCTTGATTTACGGTGTACCTGTTCTTCCCGGTGCCATGTTCATGCTTGCCTACCTCGGAGATATCCCGGTCATGGGTCTTCCCGGCTGTGTCATGTATCACAGGGCCAGCATCTTTGATCTTGTCGTCCCGAGAATTATGGCCGGCGAAAAGCTTGAGAAAAAAGATTTTCTTGAACTGGCTTACGGCGGATTCTGCCTCCGCTGCTCCGAATGCACCTATCCTGACTGTAGCTTTGGCAAAAGATAAAGTTAACTCTTATGAACACCCTCTGACACAGAGGGTGTTCTTTTATTTACAGAATTTTTGAAGCTTTTTCCTAAATTTTTCCGTTTTCCTGCCGATATAACTATGTAAGATAATCAGAAGCAGGAGGCATCAATGAATATTCAAAGCGCAGCTTATTCTTCGCAGACAAGAAGTTCGCAAATTTCTGGATCACGCGCACAAGAAGCGGATACCAAAGACGGCATACTGGAAAGTCTCAAAAGCCAAATCGCGCATGTTACCGAGCAGCTTCAGAGCCTCTCTGAAAACAAAGATATGTCTCTCGAACAAAAAATGGATCGGCGGAAGCAATTGCAGGAGCAGCTTGCCACTCTCAAAAGTCAAGTCATACAGCGAAACGTACAGATCCAGCAGGAAAAAATAGAAAAACGAAATCGCGAGATGGAAGAGCAAGCCGCTGCAAAAGAAAGTACGAGCAAAAAGGAAGGCAGATTCGATACCATCGATATCGCGGAAATGAAAGATCTTGTTTCTGCTCAAAATACGATGTCGCAAGTATATACCGCGGAAGGTGTCCGAGTATCACTGAAAGGCCGTGCCGGTGTTCTCGCAGTAGAAATAAAAACGGATGCCGCGCGCGGCGTACCTGTTTTAGGCAAAGCCATCGAGCTTTCAGGGATCACTGCAAAAATCACAAGCAGTAACCATATTGAGCTCTCGGTGAAAGATACA
>CAZKCB010000010.1:0-17972 GCA_964550965.1 uncultured Oscillospiraceae bacterium | reverse complement strand
TGGAGAAACAATAGAGACTTTAAAATGTTCGCTTCCTCCCGTATGAACGAAGCACCCGCCTCTGGCAAATTCCTCGAAAAAAACGATAAGAATACAGGCTATCGCAGCGCCAAGCATTTTCTCATTCACCATGATGCGTGCGGGTGGGAAACCTTCTGTTTCGATGCTGACATTTGGATTTGCCTGTCGGAAAAGATCTCCGATCATGTCTGAAAGCTGTTTTGAGTCAAATTCCTTTTTCTCATTTGTGACCGCGTTGCTTATGACTTCAAATAGTTTGTCCTGCATAAAGAAAATGCTTTGATAACGCAGACGATCCTTTTCGGTAAAGTTTTTTCCAAAACCTAAAAGAGCTCTGCCGCACAAACTAAGCATCTCACTGCTTTTTTTTGCATTCTCGACGATCTCATTGATTCGCTTGATGATGTTTTGGTACGCTTGATTCTTTGCCTCAAGAGCTTTTTTGTAATTTGCATTTTCCTCTTGAACGATATAATAATCGAGAGCTTTTCTAACGACCATGACTAAATCTTCAAGACTCCAGGGTTTGGTTATGAACTTGAAAATATCGACCTGGTTGATCGTCGCCAAAACCTGTGGGAGTTGGGTATAACCTGAAAGAACGATCTTGACAGTTAGGGGGGATTTCTCAGCAATGATCTTTAAAAGGTCAAGGCCGTTCATTTCCGGCATCCTTATGTCAGATACGATGACATCGATCTTATTGCCTTCAAACAGTTCAAGAGCTTCTTTCGCACTGTTTGCAAAAAGGCAGTAGTATTCTTCATCCATCAAGCCGCGCCGGAGAGTGTTCAGGATGTTTACTTCGTCATCAACGAAGAGCACACGATAATTTTCATACATATCTTTTCACCTACTTATCATACAGACGGTAATTGGATAACGAATGTGGTTCCTTTTCCCGGCTCGCTTTTCACATCAATGGAACCATCATGTTTGTTCACTATTATATCATAAGAAATGCTAAGTCCCAAGCCTGTGCCTTGCCCGATATCTTTTGTTGTGAAGAAGGGGTCAAAAACCTTCAAAATATGCTCTTCGGCAATCCCCGGCCCATCATCTGTGATCGTAATAACGATCTTGGAATCGTTCTTACATGCTGAGACTTTTATGAGACCGAGATCAGAGCGCTGCTGACTTTTTATGGCTTGTGCAGCATTGACCAGGATATTGATCAGTACCTGTCCGATCTGAACATGATTACAGTAAAGAAGGAGATCCGGAGGCACATCGACTTCGGTTCGAGCGACATATTTGATTTCATTGTTGCCGATAAGCAATACTTCATTACCGATAGTCTGAAGATCACAGGTTTCCTTTTCGTCATCTTTTACAGATCTTGCAAAAAGTCGCAGAGAACTCACGATTTCAGTCACGCGTTGGACTCCTGTTTCGGAGTCTGATAAAACACCGCTTAGTTCTTTCTGGATGGTTTCTATTTTAAGCAGCTTGTGTTTTTCACGCAGCGCCTCTATCGCCTCAAGGATATCTTCGGGATCCGATAGATCCTTCTTCCATATAAATTCGTCTACGCACGAAAGGTATTCGGACAGACGTGCAAAATACTTTTGAAGGATTTCAAAGTTGCTGCTGACAAAACCCATCGGATTGTTGATTTCATGTGCGATCCCTGCAGACAACTGACCAATGGCGGCCATTTTTTCGGACTGCACCAGATGGAATTTAGCATCCGCTAAGCGTTTGTTGATATCGGTGAGTTCCTCGTTCTGGTCCTGCAGCATTCTGAGCAAAGTCTTCAAATCATCTGAACTTTGCTTTGTGAGGATCGCAACCTTGAGTCGCGCATAAAACTCGATCGAATTGATCGGCTTGTTGATATAGTCGGAAGCGCCGAGTTCGTAACACTTTTGAAAGCTTTCTGCATCATTTAGTGAGGTGAACATGATGATTGGGATGTCATCATATTTATGCTCGCTACGAAAAATTTTCAGGAGGTCAAAGCCTGTCAATACAGGCATAACAACATCCATGATGATGATATCGATTTTCTTCTCATCAACGATCGATTTTGCGTTTTCGGGATTATTGCACAAAGTGATGCTTGATATGGTTTCAATGCTTTTGAGGTACTTTTCCGCAATCCCCAGATAGAGCTGGCTGTCATCGACGACAAGTATATTCATTTAGATCCTCCTGTTTCCAACGTAGGCAGTGTCTCTCCCGGGTCAATTGGGAAAGCGAGAATGAAAGTCGTTCCTTCTCCCTCGCAAGTCTTAATGTCGATCTTTCCTTTGTGTTTGTTGACCACAATATCATAGGAAATGCTAAGGCCGAGTCCTGTGCCGGAACCGACGGGCTTTGTAGTAAAAAAGGGTTCGAAAATGTGCGGGAGATGCTCTTTTTCAATGCCGCCTCCGTTGTCCTGGATTTCGCAGTATACAAAGTCGTTTTTCAAATAAGTGCGAACGGTAATGAGCCCGGCAACTTCTTTTGAACGGATCGCGGAAACTGCGTTCATGATAATATTCAAAAGGACCTGATTGATTTCATCTGCATTGCCTCGGATGGTCGGGATGTCTCCTAGTTCCTCCTGGACCGTGGCATAGTATTTGATTTCATTGTATGCGATCGTCAAGGTATCTTTTAAGGATTTGTTGAGATCAAAACTCGTGGTACCTGTTTCGGGAGACTTGCGGGAAAAATTAAGCAGACTTCTTACGATCTTGCTGATGCGCTGTACGCCTTCCTGGGTTTCCTCGACCATACTGGGCAGATCATCATAAATGGCTTCGAGGTTGCCGTCTTTTGATTGCTGGAGCAACTCAAGAGTCAGCCTTTTGCATTCTCCATGCGTCGCATCTACCGCGGTCAAAAGAACAAGGATCCCCTGTTTATGAAACTCTCTTATTCGTTCCACGTATTTTGCGAGGATATCGATATTTCCTTGAATAAAGCTAAGCGGATTGTTGATTTCATGAGCGATCCCGGCTGAGAGCTGACCAAGCCCGGCCATTTTTTCGGATGAAAGCAAAGATGCATGGAGATTTTTGATTTCCTCGAGCTTTTGGTAGTATTCCTTCGAACTGATGTCGATGGTTCGCTCCATGATCGCGCGTTCTTCGTCAAAATCAAAATAACTTTCGCTGACAAGTTGGATAAATTTCTCATATTTATCAAAAAATGCAGGAAGATCATCTGTAATATCGGGGCATTTTTCCATTTGTCTTTTAAGCAGAGGATGAAGATTCATAGTTCGACCCTTTCCCATGCGCCGCAGATTTCTTGCTACTCGGCGAAAAGAGTGATCGTCATTGTTTGGTTATGCATTTCGCAGGATTTGGTTTTCTTCTGACACATAAGCTCCCCATAGGAGTAAAAGCCGGTTATGACAGGATCATCGCCCAAGACTTCTCTAAGTGCGGTCAACTCTTCTTCTGCCATTTGACGCAGGATGTATTTCCTGCCGTGGCAGGCGATCGCGATCGCAAGCTGAGGTTTTTCTCCGAGCATCTCTAAGCCTTTTTCGGCGGCATCTCTGGCGCCGTCGAGGAGATTATAGGGATTCGCGCGTGTAAGTCTGCAATAGGAACCCATGGGGACATCTCCAAAAAAGTGCAAGCTTTTCTCTTCTTCATTGACGCACTGCAGGGAGCGGATAAAAGAATGTTCTGAATCTCCCCTTCTGAAAGACAAAGGGAAGCGGACTCCACTTTTAGGCAGATCTTTTGCACTTTCGCCAAGATACTGCTTATAAAGATCCAACGCCGGTTTGCCGTCAAGAGCATAAAGTGTGCGGCCTTCGGATCTCGTAACAAGTCTCTCGATCCCAAACGATTTCCAACCGCTTGAAGCCGCGGAGCCTGCACGGAGATCACCATAAAAAGCGGCGCATACGATCGCTTTTTCTTTCGCATAATCATTGGCGAGAATAAGGGTTTTCTTATACTTATTGTTGTCTGCGGCGAGCCCTCCGGTGACAGAGACTCCTTCCGGAAGCGAATTATTGAAGCCCTGGATCAAACGGCTCCCATTGGTTGTTAAGCCATCGGCAAGTAAGAAAACATGGCGTAAGTCTTTCTTTTCCAGATTTTCAAAAAGCGTAGATCCGATATCGAAAAAATCATCTTCGTCAGTAAAATTAGCTTCCGAAAATGATACTCTTGATTTTTCAAAATGCACTGCTGTAATGCATAATCCGTTGTCGCTGACATAGCTTGCATTGATTTCTCCGGCGGTCGAACAACCCATGATGTATGCCTTTGGGTACATCAAACGTATCCGGTCAAAGAGATCCTTTTGTTTGATCAAAGCTCTTGCTCCGAATACAAGGACCCAATCGGCAGAAGCCCCCAAAGAGGAGACCCGATCGAAATCCGGTGCCTTATATAGTAATTGCTCGATTTGCATTGATTTTATACCCCCTCTTTGTAAAAATACACGCTGAGAGATTTGTCAGGTACAATAATTATATACAAAAAACGAAATATTAAGCAGAAAAAAGCAACGATTATTTTTTCAGACCAAGGCTGCGAAGTACTTTTTTAAGGGGAAGAGAGTGCAGCGGATTTGAAAACGCATGTTTCAGCGGCAGTGCACGAAGACTGTGCCTCGTTTTTCTATAATAGCGTTTGAAATTTTCCTTCCGCACGCTAAAGTCATCCTTGATGCTTTGAACTTCTTCAAAAAAGACATATGCAGGGTAATGAAGATCTATACCGGGAACGAAGTTTTCGAGGATGATCCCATAGCGCTCATAAGCGGCCTTTACGGCAGAATCCCAATGAAGATAGACCGATTGCGAAGCGTTTTCACCGATCTTTTTCATAATATCACGATTTTCACAAGCAAAGTGTGCCCCGTTTGCAAGAGCAGCTGCATCTTCTGTTATTAAAAGGCCATTTTCCATGTGAGAGACTCTTTCGGCGGCACAGCTTCCAAGGATCAAAAGGGACGGGCATGAACAAGCAGCAGCTTCATTTACGACGATGCCGTTCGTATCATAGGTGGAAGGGAACAAAAACAGATCCGCCGCACTGAAATAAGTCCGTAAGGTTTCCCTGTTGTAAACAGGACCAACGAAAATACAGTCTTTCTCAAGACCGCAGCTTGCGGCATAGGCTTCGATTTCGAGACGGTCGATTCCGTCACCGACAAAAAACATTCGAAAGGATTGCCCCTGGCTTTTGAGGATACGCAAGCCGTCAAGAGTCAGCCGGATGCCTTTGTACCACATCATGCGCCCAACATAAAGAAAAACAGGCAATTCATCAGGCAACGAATATTGCTTTCGCAGTTTGGAAATTTCGTCTGCGGAAGCTTTCCCTCTTTTGAAATCGGTACCGTTTGCCATGACGCGGTAATCGCCTGTGTAGCCTAAGCTCTTGAGATTCTCACCGGCACCCTTCGATACCGTCCAAACCTCATTGCAGGCGTTGATGTTATTTAAAAGAAATTTGATTGAAGCGTTTCGCGCCGGGTTCAAAGCCAGTACCTTGTCGATGTCCATATCAAATTTTGTATGATAAGTAAAGACCACAGGGATATCCGTTTGCAGCCGAAGAGTTCTTGCAAGAACAGTTGAAATAAAGGGGCAATGTGTATGGATGATATCCATATTTTTTTTACTGAGACGATAAAGGACACGGGGGTCAAAAGGATAACCCGCCCTGTAGCCTAATCGCCGGCTGACATAAGCGCTTGGATAGCGTATGACATCAAACGGATATTCATCTATGACTTCGGGGTACCATGGAGTGGCTACCACGGGTTTCCCATTTAATGCGGTTATTTCTTTTGCGTAATTCAGTGCAACGTTTGCTACACCGTCAAGAGTCGGGGGGAATGAGTCGTTGAATACCCCGACGGTTAATTCCGACATAATCTCATCCTTTTGGCTGTCCTGCCTCGTTTGAAAAGGCGGCAGCTGTACTTCTTTTGTGCGCAGACAATATAATGATATTATAACATATGCATGGGAAATAGAAGTATGATTCTTTCAGGAAAGGGTTTTATATAGAATATAAGAATATATGGACAAGGAAGGCACTGTTCAAGCAAGCAAAGAACGTGTAAAATAAATAAAAGGATTATTTTTGAAGAAAAACATTAAGAAGAGAGGGAAAACATGAAAAGAAAAGTTGCATTTATGTTTATCAATAAATCGATTACAGAGCCGAAGCGCATGGAAATGGATCTCGGAGAAGGAATGATGATCCTCCTTGGTGTCGGAAGTTATGACTCCGCTTGTGAAGAAGCAAAGAAACTTGCCGACGAAGGGATCCTAATGCTGGAGCTTTGCGGAGGATTTGGAACGATAGGACATGCAAAAGTAACCGAGGCAGTTGGCGGGCGACTTTGGGTCGGAGCTGTTCGCTTTGATAATCATCCCGGATATGATAACGAATCGGGTGACAGCCGCTGGATTTTGTAAAATTCTTGTAAATTCCATTTCAGACAGGCTTTTCGTGTTATAATGTCTTTGTAAGAAGCCTAAAGTATCAGACTTTCTTTGCGAAACCGGGTTGCTATTGGCTCGGCGCAATAATGAAGTACAGGGATGATGTAGATCCCGAGAAGAAATGGAGAAAAGAATGGAAAACAAACAACTTACTTTTGAACAAATCAAAAACGACGAAGAAATCAAGACCTATATTGGGAAAGCCGACGAGACGATGAAGGCGATGGGTTTTACAGAGCACTCTTTTGCGCATGTCACGAAAGTAGCCGCGAAAGCCGCAGAGATCCTCACGGAAATGGGCTACCCTGAGCGTACCGTTGAGCTTGCAAGGATCGCAGGCTATATGCATGATATAGGAAATGTGATAAATAGGCAGGACCATGCACAAAGCGGAGCGATCATGACGTTTCGGATCCTCAGCAATCTCGGAATGAAAGCCGAAGAGATCTCTGCGATCGTAACCGCTATCGGACATCATGATGAAGGAACTGCTGTGCCTGTAAACGCAATTGCGGCGGCTCTGATCCTCGCGGATAAGAGTGATGTTCGAGAATCCAGAGTCAGAGCAAAAACGCCGGGTTCCACCTATGATATCCATGACAGAGTCAATCATGCCGTAAAGCAGTCCGGCCTTCTTCTGGACAAGGAGCGAAAAACGATTTCGTTGCATTTGCAGATCGATACGGAACAGTCCGCCGTCATGGACTATTTTGAAATCTTTCTCGGGCGTATGAAACTCTGCAGAAAAGCAGCCTCGTTTCTGAATCTTCGATTTGAACTTGTACTCAATGATGTGTGCATGCTCTAAAACGGGTGGGTCCTTTTCAATCGTTTGTATAAGCTGAAAAATCAAATGAAACATGTTAATATAAAAAATAAGATCGCCCAGCTGTTCCCAGCCGGGCGATCTTTCTCAAGGTGCCTTAATCTCTTGCAAATACAGCCTCTATATCCTCAATGCAGGTTCCATAATCAAAATCATCGGGGATACCATAACATACGAAGTCATCTTTACGAATGCGATTTGTTTCTTTCTTGGTTTTTGCCACCAGCATGTCTCGCGCAGAATCCAAGTTTGGTTTCCAAGCACCGACTCGGTTTCGCTCATCTTCTGAAATGCTCGCAATCACTGCGGCGTACTTTTCTGAAAAAGATTTCCATTTGCTGTCTGCCATGCCTAAATTCCTCCTTTGCGACCAATTGGCCCATGGCATTATTATACTATAATGATTATAAAATGCAATCTGATTAATTATAAAATAATCAATATTATGCATTAAGATATCTGATTTGCGTAAACGTGTTTGTATGTTATTTCTTCATAACCTAATAAATAGAACCTTGAGGAAAGAGCGTGCCCGTGTTACAATAACAACTGGTATTTAAAAAAAGGAAGAGGATGGAAAAAATGATTGTAGTTGCCGCAACGCAAAACAAACATAAACTAAAAGAAATCGATGCGATCACCCGTCCCTTTGGCTTTGAACTGAAAGACCTTTCGGAGATCGGACTGGAAAAGCATATTGTGGAGGAAGATGGAGAAACCTTTGAGGAAAATTCGCTGAAAAAAGCGATGGAGATCCATCAAGCCTGCGGATATATAACGATTGCCGATGATTCGGGCCTCATGGTCGATGCTCTTAATGGAGAACCGGGAGTTTACTCGGCACGTTTCGCCGGTGATGAAGCAGACGATGACCGCAATAATAAAAAACTGCTGGAGCTTCTTAGCAGTGTTCCCGCTGAAAAGCGGAGCGCAAAGTTCGTTTCTGTGATCACAATGGTTTTCCCCGGAGGCGAAGTCCTTTCGGCACGGGGAGAATGTAAAGGACATATTCAGCATGAGCCTTCGGGGAAGAATGGTTTCGGATACGATCCCTTGTTTATTCCGGACGGCTTTACAAAGAGCTTCGCTCAGTTGTCTTCCGATGAGAAGAACGAAATCAGCCACAGAGCCAAAGCGCTCGAAGCTCTTGCGGAAATGCTCAAAAAAAGACAAAAATAAGAGGGGCGTATGAATAGAAAACGTGCAAAAAAAATAGTTCTTGGTGTGATCAACCGTATGAAGAAGCCTTATTATGAAGGTGCAGCGGCTGAACTCGCTTTTTTTTATTTGCTCTCAATGGTCCCTTTGTTTACGATTTTCGGTGAACTGCTTGGATTCTTTTCGATTTCCCTACATCTGATCAACGATATCCTTGCGGATTATGTTTCCGATAGACTTGCAGATTCGCTTGCAGCATATTTGCAGTACACTCCCTCAGGGACCATCAGTGTGCTTTTTGTGGTCTTTGCTCTTTGGGCAGCGTCAAAGGCTCAATTTTCTATGATCCGCATAGCAAACTATACCTACTTTGGAGAAAACAGCAGTGGGAAAGGCTTTTTCAAAGAACGTACGAGGTCGATTTTTACGATGCTTGTAACGATCCTTCTCGTCGTCTTCAGCTTGGCGATCCTTGTTTATGGTGAATCGATCATGCGGATTGCAACGCTCTATATTGAAGAAATACTTGGCCTCCCGTTCGGCTTGGATCATTTTTGGTATGCTCTGCGCTGGCCGATCGGTATTGCAGTTTATTTTCTCGCCATCAGTTTTATCAACTATTCCTTGCCGACGGCCAGGATGCCATTCAAAAAAATCATCCCGGGAAGCGTGTTCGCTTCAGCCGGGATGTTAATTACTTCATGGGCCTATTCGTATTATGCGTCGACCTTTGCCAATCAGAATCTTTTATATGGAAGTCTCGGATCGGTAGTCGGTCTTTTGATCTGGTTTTATTTCCTCGGGAATGTTCTTGTTATAGGAATCATTCTCAATGCTGTTTGGGAAGAGACGAAATAACACGAACTGAGATGATGCCCTCGAATGCGAGGGCTTTTTTAATGTCCGCATCACCCATCGGCGAATCGATATCGACGAGGGTCACAGCGACATCACCTTTGCTGCGGTTGATCAAATCGCTGACCTGCATGTTAGCCGATGCAGCGGTGATCTTTTCGAGCATGCTTGGGAGATTCTTATGCAGGATGACAAGGCGAGTTCCGCTAATCAAACGGCCCAAATCACAAGCAGGGTAATTGACCGAATTTCTGATGTTTCCGTTCTCAAGGAAATCAACGATTTCATCGATTGCCATGATCGCACAATTTTCTTCGGATTCGTCTGTGGATGCTCCGAGATGCGGAATGCAGATGATGTTTTCGTTTCCAACAACTTTTTCGTTGGGGAAGTCAGTCACATAGTTACGGATCGATCCTTCTTTGAGAGCTTCAAGCAAGTCGTCTTCCTTAACAATGAGGTCTCTTGAAAAGTTAAGGATGGAAACGGTGTTTTTCATCAAAGCAAGGCGTTCTTTGTTGAACATTTCCTTTGTATTGTCCATATAAGGAACATGGATCGTGACATAGTCGCAAAGAGGGAGGAGATTGTCTAAATTCTCATAGAGCGCGACAGTCCCTGAAAGCTGATGTGCAGAAGCAATGCTGAGATAGGGATCGTAACCGACCACCTTCATGCCGAGGCATTCTGCTGCATTTGCAACCATGACACCGATGGCGCCAAGTCCTACGACACCAAGGGTTTTCCCCTTGAGTTCATTACCTGCAAATTTCGACTTGTTCTTCTCAACGAGTTTGGAAACATCTTCCGTCAAAGTCTGTGTCCAGGCAATGGCACTCGGAATATTTCTGGCCGAGATCAAAAGTCCGGTAAGGACCAATTCTTTTACCGCGTTTGCATTTGCACCCGGAGTATTGAATACAACGATACCCTTGTCTCTGCATACATCGAGGGGAATGTTATTGACTCCTGCGCCGGCTCTTGCGATGGTGTGAAGATTGTCGCTGAAATCCATCGTTTTCATATCCTGACTTCTTACTAAAATGCCGTGTGCTTCATCAGGGTTCTCGATGATCGAATAATCGGAAGAGAGTTTGCACAATCCCTTTTCCGATATTTTATTTAATGTTGCGATTTTATACATTTATATTGCTCCTTATAATTATCCGTTGTTTTTTTCAAAACGGTGCATGAAGTCGATAAGTGCCTTTACACCTTCGACCGGCATCGCATTGTAAATGCTTGCGCGCATTCCGCCAACGCTGCGGTGGCCGCCAAGATTCACAAGGCCTTCTGCTTTGGCTTCACTAGTGAATTTTTTATCGAGCACTTCATCCCCTGTTACAAAGACGACATTCATGAGTGAACGGTCTTCGACTGCTGTCGGGCAGCTGAACATTTTGCTTTCATCAATGGCATTATAGAGCATACCGGCTTTTGCTTCGTTGATCTTCTGAAGTGCCGCTACGCCGCCCTGTGCTTTGACCCACTGGAACGTGAGACCGGCAATATAGACCGAATAGCACGGGGGAGTATTATAAAGAGAATCATTGTCGGCGTGTACTTTATAGTCGAGCATTGTCGGAACCTTAGGTCCTGCAAAGCCGAGAAGGTCTTCTCTTACGACTGCGATCGTTACGCCTGCAGGTCCGACATTCTTTTGTGCGCCTGCAAAGACAAGACCGTATTTTGTGATGTCAAGCTCTTCGGAAAGGATCATGGAAGACAGATCCGAAACAAGCGGAACATCTCCGGTCTCCGGAAGCCAGGTGTATCTGGTCCCTTCGATCGTGTTATTCTGTGTGATATAGAAATAGTCGGCATCTTTGCTGAAACTGTCGGCAGAAACTTTCGGGATATAGGAGAAAGAATCTTTTGACGAAGAAGCCAGTATGTTGGCTGTACCGAACTTGGCAGCTTCTTCTGCTGCTTTTTTCGCCCAGGAGCCGGTAATGATAAAGTCCGCTTTGTTTGACTTGCGGAAAAGGTTCAACGGAATCATTGAAAACTGAAGAGATCCGCCGCCCTGGAGGAAAAGCACCTTGTAGGAATCGGGGATATGCATCAGATCTCTGAGATCCTGTTCTGCAGTTTGGATGATCGACTCGAAATCTTTAGATCGATGACTCATCTCCATAACGGACATGCCTGAGCCGCGGTAGTTTACCATATCCGAAGCAGCCTGCTCTAAGACTGGGAGCGGCAGCATTGAAGGTCCCGCTGAAAAGTTATAATTCCTGTTTAATGTACCCATTTAAGTACCTCCTCTGTAGTTTATCGTTTATTATATCACAAAGATTTTTTTTTGCATCATATTATGGAAAAAAATGAATTGTTTTCGCTGAATCTTCATTTGCGATAAGACATGTCTTATGATAGACTAATGCAAGGAAATTACGGCTGGATAAGAGAGGGAATATAAATGAAATACGCAATCATAGTGACAGACGGAGCAGCAGACGAACCAATCGAGTCGCTTGGAGGAAAAACTCCGCTTGAAACGGCAAGAATGAAAAACACAAACGAATTGGCAGCAAAGGGAACTGTGGGCATGGTAAACACGATACCGGAAGGTATGAGCCCGGGAAGTGATGCAGCCAATTTATCTGTTATGGGATATGATCCGAAGATCTACCACACAGGCAGATCTCCGCTGGAAGCCGCAAGCATCGGCATCGATATGTCTGATACCGACGTATCGTTCCGCTGCAATATCGTTACCTTAAAGGGCGACGGCGCCTATGAGGATAAGCTTGTCATCGATCACAGCTCCGGCGATATCAGCACCGCAGAAGCAGACATCCTGATCCAGGCAATGCAGGAAGCCTTCGGCAACGAAAAAATCAGCTTTTACACCGGTGTCAGTTATCGCCATGCAATGGTTATCCATAACGGGAGCACAGACTGCACTCTGATCCCGCCGCATGATATTTTAGACCGCAGAGTCGGGGATTATCTTCCTAAGGGAGAGGATGCCGACATCATTGAAGCAATGATGCGCAAAAGCTATGAGATCCTTTCAACGCATCCGGTCAATCTTGATCGTGTCAAAAGGGGGCTTAACCCTGCAAATTCGATTTGGATCTGGGGAGAGGGCCGCAAGCCTGCCCTAACTTCTTTTTATGACAAGTATCATATCAAAGGGGCGACGATCTCGGCCGTTGATTTGATCAAAGGAATCGGTATCTGTGCAGGACTTGAATCCATCGATGTTCCCGGAGTGACAGGTACGGTCCATACAAACTATGAAGGAAAAGTCGAAGCGGCAATCGCTGCATTCCAAAAAGGACTGGATTTTGTTTACCTTCATCTTGAAGGCCCCGATGAATGTTCTCATCAGGGAGATCTTCCTGGAAAAATCAGAGCACTTGAACTGATCGACGAAAAAATCGTTGGACCTCTGACCGATTACCTTGACCAAAGCGGCGAGGCTTATCGCTTTTTGATCCTGCCTGATCATCAGACACCCATGAAAATCCGTACACATGCCAGCAAACCGGTTCCTTTTGCTTTTTATGACAGCACGGACCAAAAAGAATATGACGAAACGAGAGCTTACGGAGAGACTTCAGGCGCCGAAGGCTTGTTTTTCGGCAATGGCTATGAACTGACCGATTATTTCTTTGAAGAACGGTAAGGCGAATGAAAAAAGCGATTTCAATAATAATAATGCTATGCATGCTGATGGGTACTGCTAGTGTTTCTTATGCAGAAACAAAGACAGACATCACATTGGTCGGGCAAAGCGCGATCCTGATCGATGCATCGACAGGAAAAGTTTTGTATGAAAAAAACAGCCATGACCAGCATTATCCTGCGAGTACTACAAAGATCATGACGGCGATCCTGTCGCTCGAAAATCTTGAACTCGATGATAACGTACCCATTGACGAAGAAGTTGCGTTTACCGATGGGAGCCGGATCTATCTTTTGGAAAATGAAAAAGTCATGGTAAAAGAGCTCCTTTACGGCTTGCTTTTAGAGTCGGCAAACGATGCTGCGGTGGCTTTGGCAAAAAAGATCTCCGGATCGACGCCTGCTTTTGCGGCCTTGATGAATGAAAAAGCAAAAGAATACGGTGCACTCAACACAAACTTTGTCAACCCGAACGGACTTCAGGATCCGGCGCATGTAACGACCGCATATGACCTTGCCATGATTGCAAAACATGCAATAAAAAATGAAACTTTCCGCAAATATGTGACAACGTATCGCTACACGATGAAAGCAACGAATCTTCAGGATACGAGATATTTTTACAATACGAATCGGCTTCTTTACGATAAGGTACATAAAGTTTCGGTCAATGGAGTTGAACGAGCCTGCAAGTATAACGGGATCACCGGCATAAAAACAGGATATACACCCGAAGCCGGAGGCTGTTTGGTCGCTTCCGCAAAAAGGGGCGATACTGAGCTTATTGCCGTTACGATGGCCTCTACCGATATGGATCGCTTCGGTGACTGCATCGCTTTGCTTGATTACGGATTTGAAAATTATAAGACGGTTCCTGCACTTGATGCCGGGGCGGATCTCGGAACGATCGATGTCAAACGTGGTGGGATTTCACGTGTTGCTGTTGCAGCCAAGGAAAATGTTTATGCAACGCTTCCTGTTGAGGCATCAAAGGATGTAGTCCATACGAAGGTCGTATTGTATGATTCTTTAAAGGCTCCGGTCAAAGCAGGGCAAAAAGCCGGTGTTGTCAAAGTCTATGCCGGAAATGAAGAGGTTGGCGAATATGATGTGGTTGCGAACACGACTGTAAAAAAGGGCGGGCCGCTTTCCGTGATTGGAATATCGGATGCGACGGCAAAAATGCTCCTCTACATATTGATCGGCATTATTGCGGTACTGATCCTTTCTCTTGCCGGCTATATCGTTTTCAAACGGCGGCAGATAAAAAAACGGCGATTGAAACGACAAAAAGAACGTCAAGCTGTGATCCTTCAAAAACAGGAGGATCGGGCCAGATGGGAAGAAGAATTCTTTACGCAGAGACAGAACCGCGGCTAAGAAACAAGACATAGAGATAGAAAAGAATAAACATTGAATTAAAAAGGGCCGCCTCAATCTATTTGAGACGACCCTGCTTTTTATTTTTCGATCAGAAGTTCGGAAACTTTGTAAATATCACCTGCGCCCATTGTGATGACAAGATCTTTTGCTTCTGTATTATTTGTGACGAAGTTTGCGATCTCCGTAAAATCCGAAATGTAGGAAACTTCTTTTTCGGGATGTTTCCGCTTGATCTCTGCGGCAAGCTGCTTTGAACTGATTTTATAAATGTTTTTTTCTCTTGCCGCATAGATATCTGTAAGGATCACTTTATCCGCATCGGCAAAGGCATCTGAAAATTCATTAAACAAAGCCATCGTCCGGGTATAGGTGTGCGGCTGAAAGATGCACCAAAGTTTGTTGTGAGGAACGTTTCCGGCCGCGGAAAGTGTCGCGCGGATCTCGGTCGGGTGGTGCGCATAATCATCTACGATGCAGACATCGTTTTTTGTCCGACCGATAATATCAAATCTTCTCTGTGTCCCCGTAAAGGTTTGAAGCGTAGCGGCAATCTGGGACAAATCGACTCCCAGACTATGGCAGCAGGCGGCCGCAGCAAGCGCGTTTGCAATGTTATGTTCGCCCGGGACCGAAAGTTGAAGATGCCGAAGTACTGCCCCTTTTGAACAGAGGTCAAACGAGGGCATTCCCTGTGGATTGAAAACGATATTTTTCGCATAATAGTCGCACTGTTCGTCAAAACCAAAAGTAATGACATTGCAGTTGAGATCATTGATCAGCGCATTCACAAAAGGATTCGCACTGTAAGCGATGACCGTTCCATCTTTCGGAACCAGAGCAGCAAAACGCTCAAAAGAATGAACGATGTGGTCGATATCTTTAAAGTAATCCAAATGATCGGAGTCGATGTTGAGGATGATTTCGATATGGGGGGCAAGACTCAGGAAGCTGTCCATATATTCACAGGCTTCCGTTACAAAATAATCTCCCGAGCCGACTCGCACGTTTCCGCCAAGTTCCGAAAGATTTCCGCCGACTAAGATCGTCGGAGAAAGCCCGCTGTCTGAAAGGATCAAAGAAACCATAGAAGTGGTTGTTGTTTTTCCATGCGTGCCGGAGATGGCAATGCTTTTTAAGTGGCTCTGCATCAAAGCCCCGAGGGCTTCTGCTCTTGTGGCGACGGCAATACCTTGGGCGGCAGCCTCTTTAAGCTCAGGATTATCAGGCGAAACCGCAGCCGAATAGACAACGAGGTCAGCCCCTTCTATATTTTCAGAAGAATGGGTCAGACAAATCGTGGCACCCTTCGCTTTCAAACGTTCCGTATGTTCGTTTCCTTTCATGTCAGAACCGGAGACGATAAATCCTTTTGCAAGAAGGACTTCTGCGATTGCAGAAAGGCCCACTCCTCCGATGCCGATGCAGTGGATATGTTTGTATTTTGTCAAATCAAGCATTTGTTTCCTCCAAAGAATAAGCAGCTATATTGTTCACACGGCAAACCGGATGGAGCATTTTGCCTTTATGTGTTTTTATAATTATAACATAGCCTGTATGAAATTATAGAAGTAAAAACGAAAAAGACAATTAAGGTAACGCGAATTGACAAAACCAGAAAAGACGAATAATATTTAACTAAAAAAATACGAACATTCGCTGCTGAAATTGCTGCGAAACATTCGTGTTTATTCGTGTTTATTTTGAACGCAGCAGGGAATCAGTATACGGAGAAACGGGAGGATACAGATGAAACGAACAGAACGGGTCGGAGCAATCGTAAGGATATTGACCCAGCACCCGAACCACACCTATTCGCATAATTATTTTTGCCAACTTTTTCAAGCCGCAAAATCAACTGTCAGTGAAGATGTTTCCGCGGCGAAGCAGCTTCTTAGTGCGATGGAACTCGGGAAGATCGAGACGACTGCAGGGGCTAAAGGTGGGATACGTTTTTTGCCGATGGTTTCCGAGACCGATCGTGACGAGATCCTTGACCGGCTTTGCGCTAAATTGTCTGATGGAAGCAGGATCCTCGGCGGAGGTTTTCTATATACTTCAGATTTGATGTTTGACCCCGATATGATGAGGGGGGCTGCAGAACTTTTTGCAGGGCGCTTTGCAACGAGCGGAGCCGATTATATCGTTACGATCGAAACAAAGGGTATCCCTGTTGCGTTTATGACGGCATACATGCTCAATCTTCCTCTTGTCGTTGTGCGTCGGGAAAGCAGGATATCTGAAGGATCAACGGTCAGCATCAATTATTTTTCCGGATCTTCGGATCGGATACAAAAAATGTCAGTTTCAAAGCGTGCCGTGGAACCCGGAAAAAAAGCCATCATCATTGATGACTTTATGCGAGCAGGCGGAAGCATCAAGGGCATTATAGATATTCTCGGAGAGTTTGATGTTAAAATCGTTGGAACCGGAGTCGTAATTGCTTCGATCGAGCCGCAGAAGAAAAAAATCCAAGAATACTATCCGCTCCTTTATCTCGGAGAAGTAAGCGATGAAGGTAAAAGAATCGAAATATTCAGAAATAACGAATAATTAAAAAAAATACCTTGTAAAAAAAAGTAAGAAGAAGTATAATTGTTCCAAAGTCCGATGAGGACGAAGGCAGGTTCATTGTGTAGCTGTTGTGCATTTTAGAAGGGTGGTATGGCCAATGCAAATCACTGATGTTCGCATTCGCAAAGTCAATGATGACGGAAAAATGAAAGCAGTAGTATCCGTTACCTTTGACGATGAGTTCGTGGTTCATGACATTAAGGTTATCGAGGGACAAAATGGTCTTTTCATCGCAATGCCCAGTAGAAAAATGGGTGAAGGCGATTTTAGAGACATAGCACATCCGCTGACTTCAGAAACCAGAAACCGGATCAAAGCAGCAATTTTTGAGGCTTATGAGAAGGCACTGGAAGGAAAAGCAGAGGAAGTTTTGCACCCACAAGCTGTTGCAGCTGAAGAAAGCTACGACAGTGTGCGGACGGACATCTCGGCCGCCGGTTGATCTTACCGATTCTAAAAGAAAAAAAGGCACTCCTCTAGGTGGTGCCCTTTTTTTTTGGACTTTTTTTCCCGTATGCACATCCCCCGCTTGCCCCGAAATGATGAAGGTGCTATACTTGAAATCAAGAAGCACATATCTTGAGTGCGAGGTATATAATATGGTAGAAAAACACCCCGAAATCAAAGAACTGTTAAACGCTGCAGAAGAAAAAGAAGAGGCGAGGCTTGCAACCAATTTAAAGCATATGCAGGCCGGCGTTTTTTTTGTCGACTACAAAGCTGCATATATTGACGAGGAAGTCGTGATCGGGAGCGGAACGATGATTGAACCCGGCGTCATTCTTCAGGGAAACACAGTCATTGGAAACGACTGTGTCATTGGGCACAATACCAAGATCAAAGACAGTACGATCGGAAATGATGTCGACATCCAGTCGTCGGAGATTCGAGAAAGCCGGGTCGGAAACAGAAGCAAGGTCGGGCCGTTTGCCTATCTTCGTCCAGGAAGCACGATCGGAGAGGATGCAAAAGTCGGAGATTTCGTTGAAATCAAAAATTCCACTCTCGGGAATGGATCAAAAGCTTCCCATCTTACCTATATCGGGGATGCTGATATAGGGGCGGGGGTAAATCTCGGCTGTGGTGTCGTGTTTGTAAATTATG
>CAZKCB010000009.1:0-18003 GCA_964550965.1 uncultured Oscillospiraceae bacterium | reverse complement strand
GCTGCCACCATTGACGGGACCGCCTTCTGCTTTAAACAGCGCACTCGACATAGATCTGGCAAAAGAATTAGCAGTCAGGACTAAATAAACAGGCTCTTTCCAGGAAGGGCTTTTAGGAGACACCTATGAATAAAACGCTGTCGGAACGTGATTTTCCTGCAGAAATAAAAACCATGTCAGAAAAGGAACTGGAACTCCTTTCCTATCAGATAAGAGATTTTCTAATTGAAAAGATTGCACAATCCGGAGGCCATTTGGCCTCAAATCTTGGTGTTGTCGAACTTACGATTGCCTTGCATCGTGTCTTTGACAGCCCGAAGGATAAACTGCTTTTTGATGTCGGGCACCAATCCTATGTTCATAAGATCCTGACGGGCCGCGCAAAGGATTTTGATACCCTGCGATCGACCGATGGGCTTTCCGGTTTTCTCAGAAGAGCCGAAAGCGAACACGACATGCACGATTCAGGTCATGCAAGCACTTCCATTTCGATAGGGATGGGTTATGCGGCATCCCGTGATTTGAACGGTGAAGACTTTGAGGTCGTATCCATTATCGGAGATGGAGCGATGACCGGCGGTGTCGCTTTTGAGGCCATGAACAATGCCGGCTGTGCCCATTCAAAAATGATCGTGGTATTAAATGACAATGAAATGTCGATTGGAAAAAATAACGGAAGTCTTTCCAAGCATTTAGGGAGATTGCGGACCACGCAGTCTTATCTTGACTTGAAAAAACAAATCAGGAAGACTTTACAGGGGATACCCGGTGTTGGAAACACTCTAGTTTCCGGAATCGAGCACATCAAGGATTCGGTGCGCTATGCTGTCATTCAGGGAGCGATCTTTGAGGGCTTCGGCTTCAAATATTTAGGACCCGTGGATGGACATAATGTGCATGATTTGATCGAGGTCCTGACCGTTGCAAAAATGATCGAAGGACCGGTTTTGATCCATGTAGTGACTAAAAAAGGAAAAGGCTATCGCAATGCCGAAATCAACCCTTCAAAATTCCATGGGATTTCTGCCTTTGATCCTTTGACCGGCGAAACAGTTGCCTCAAGAAGAAAAACCTATTCTTCCGTATTTGGAAATAAGCTTCTTCAACTTGCAGAGCAAAACGAAAAAATTGTCGCCGTAAGTGCCGCGATGGTCGAAGCGACAGGGCTTGGACGATTCCAAGCGAAATACCCGTCTAGATTGTTTGATGTGGGCATCGCAGAACAGCATGCCGTGAGTTTCGCAGCAGGCTTGGCACTCAATGGATTAAGACCTTTTGTCGCGATCTATTCGACCTTCCTACAGCGTTCCTACGATCAAATCCTTGAAGATGTCTGCCTCGAAAAACTTCCGGTCGTGTTCATGATCGACAGAGCCGGAGTTGTCGGAAATGACGGAGAAACACATCACGGGATTTTCGATCTTTCTTATCTTACGCATATGCCGGGGATGACCGTTCTTGCGCCAAAAGACGGGCAGGAACTGGAACAGATGATAGAGTACGCTTTGACGCTGGACGGTCCTTGCGCGATCCGCTATCCAAGAGGTTCGGTGCCTGATGAAGATATCTCACAGATACACGCGCCGTTTTCACCGCAAAGCGAAGTGATCCTTTCGGGTACTGATGTGACTTTGGTAGCCGCAGGAAAAATGCTTGCCGGAGCGCTTGAGGCTGCCGAAGATTTGAAATCCAGAAATATCAGCTGCGAAGTCATCAACGCAAAAATAGTAAAACCGATAGACTGCGAAACCATTGCGGCTTCTGTACGGAAAACAGGTCGTCTCGTCACACTTGAAGACAATGTAAAAGCCGGCGGTTTTGGAGAAGCCCTGATCTGTGCACTTTCTGAAAACCCGGAATATAAGGATTTAACGGAAATGGTTCTCTGCATTGCCTGGCCGAATGAATTTATAAAACACGGCGACACGGTACAGCTTTTTAAAGAATACGGCATGGACCGAAACGGCATAGCAGATAAGGTGGGTGATTTCATTGAAGGAAAGGCTTGATGTTCTTTTGGTCCAACAGGGCTTTTACCCATCAAGAGAAAAAGCCAAAACCTCGGTCATGGCCGGTCTTGTTTATGTAAACAAACAGATTTCCGACAAACCCGGAGTATCTATAAATACTGACGCCGTCATCGAAGTAAAAGACAATCTTTGTCCTTACGTTGGAAGAGGCGGCTTAAAACTCGAAAAAGCGCTCAAAGAATTTGAAATCGACCTTAACGGCGTTGTCGCCGTAGACATTGGGGCTTCGACCGGCGGGTTTACCGACTGCATGCTGCAGCATGGCGCAGTCAAAGTCTATGCGATCGATGTTGGCTACGGTCAGCTCGACTACAAGCTCAGGATCGATCCGCGCGTTATAAACCGTGAAAAAACAAATATCCGCTATCTTGAGATAGAAAGCATTCCGGAAAAAGTTGATTTTATCAGTATCGATGTCTCTTTTATTTCGGTAAACCTTGTTTTCCCGGTAGCCTCCGAGTTGCTGAAAGATACCGGCAGCATTGTCTGCCTCGTAAAGCCGCAGTTTGAAGCGGGGAGAGAACAGGTGGGGAAACACGGGATCGTACGGGAAAAAGAAACACACCTTGAAGTGATCCGAAAAGTCGCCGAATATGGCAGGCATGCCGGAGTATCTCCGGTTTCGCCTACTTATTCGCCAATGACGGGAGCCAAAGGAAATATCGAATATCTGCTTTTCCTTCGCAAAGAAGCAAGCGATGTGCCGGTCGATCTAAATGAAAAAAGCATCGTAGATCAGGCACACAGCAGTCTGATATCATAAAGAGGAACAACTATGGCAATGACGCCGATGATGCAGCAATATATGGATGTTAAAAAGGATTATCCAGATTGTATCCTTTTTTTTCGTCTTGGGGATTTTTACGAAATGTTCTTTGATGATGCAGTTACGGCTTCCAAAGCAATGGAGATCACTCTGACCGGAAAAAGCTGCGGCCTCGAGGAGCGGGCGCCGATGTGCGGAGTCCCTTATCATGCCGCAGACGCTTACATCGGAAAGCTCATCGACAAAGGCTTTAAAGTCGCGATCTGCGAGCAAATGGAAGATCCTGCGGTCGCAAAAGGCATCGTAAAGCGCGAAGTCGTAAGGATCGTCACGCCGGGAACGGTCATCAGTCAGACGATGCTGAACGAAAAAGAAAACAACTACCTTGTTTCCGCCTGTTTTTTAGAAGAGGCAGCAGGGCTTGCTTATTGCGATTTATCGACCGGAGAAATCGGTGCAACCGAAATTCGTGGAAATGATCGGTATGAACGGCTTCAAAATGAACTGGTCAAGCTTTCCGCAAAGGAGATCCTGACCAATCTCACAAAGGATGACGCGGAGATCCTTGCAGATCTGGCCGCCGTCACAGGAGCCTGCATTTCGCCGCTTTCCGCACATTATTTTCAAGACAAAAATGCAGAAGAAGCCGTGAAAAGACAGTTCGAGGTCGGTTCACTGACGGGGCTCGGGCTTTCTTCGGGATCAGCGGCCGTAAGCGCTCTCGGTTCTATGCTTTCTTATTTATTCGAAACGCAAAAGCAACAGCTTTCTCATATACGGAAATTGAACGTTTTTGATCTGTCGAGTCATATGTCGCTCGATAAAGCGACGATCCGGAACCTTGAACTGACAGAAACACTTTATGAGAAGAAAACACAGGGCTCCTTGCTTGGAATCCTTGATAAGGCTCATACTGCAATGGGTTCGAGACGTTTAAAGCAATGGTTAAGAGAACCATTAAATACCAAACAAGCAATTATTGAACGATTGGATGCCGTAGAAACCCTGACAGAAGAGATCCTTCTCCGAAACAACATCCGCGAGTCGCTGCGGCAGATCTACGATCTCGAACGCCTCGTTGGGAGAGTTGCCTGCGGTAACGCGAACGGAAGAGATCTGAACGCTCTGAAAAATTCGATCCGCGTTCTTCCGGATATCAAAGCGGAGATTCACGACTGCGGAGACCTTCTTCTTAGCCGTTTGGAACAAGAAATGAGCGATCTTTCCGGTATCTGTGATCTCATCGAAAGAGCTCTTGTCGACGAACCTCCTTTTACGATCAAAGAGGGCGGTCTGATCCGTGAATATTATTCGGAAGATCTGGACGCACTAAAGCATTCGATCAAGGACGGTCAACTTTGGATCGCCGGGCTTGAGGGAGAAGAACGCGCAAGGACCGGCATCAAAAACCTCAAAGTCGGCTTTAACAAGGTCTTTGGCTATTATATCGAAATCACAAGATCCAACTATTCTCAGATCCCCGAAAATTACATCCGCAAGCAAACTCTCGCAAACTGCGAGCGCTTTATAACCCCGGAGCTCAAGGAAGTCGAGTCTGTCGTCCTGAATGCCGAAGCCAAGATCAATCAGCTCGAATATGAACTGTTTCAGCTTCTTCGGGAGGAGATCCAGAAAGAGATCCTTGTGATCCAGTCAACTTCGGCGGCGATTTCAGAGGTTGATGTGCTTGCTTCTTTTGCAGAAGTAGGCAGCCGCTTTGCTTATGTGAAGCCTCAAATTTCGGAGTCCAATGTCATATCGATCGAAAAAGGAAGACATCCTGTCCTCGAACAAATGGTCAAGGACGGCGTCTTTGTATCAAACGACACCTATCTTGACAACGAAGAACAAAGCCTTCTTTTGATCACCGGACCGAACATGTCCGGAAAATCGACCTATATGCGGCAAACGGCGCTGATCGTTTTAATGGCCCAGGCCGGTTGCTTTGTGCCTGCGGAATCAGCAAAAATAGGACTTGTAGACCGCATTTACACCAGAATCGGAGCTTCCGACAATCTCGCACAGGGGCAAAGCACGTTTTTTGTCGAGATGAGCGAACTTGCTTATATCCTCAATACTTCTTCTTCCAAAAGCCTTGTCATACTTGACGAGATCGGAAGAGGGACGAGTACCTATGATGGTCTTTCGATCGCCTGGGCGGTTGTCGAATACCTCTGCCGTTCCGACCGAAACATCCGGACCCTTTTTGCGACGCATTACCACGAATTGACCGCGCTTGACGGCGCGATCCGCGGTTTAAAAAACTATAATGTCGATGTGAGCGAACAAAACGGAAGCATCGTTTTTCTTCATAAAATCATCGAAGGCAGCGCGAGCAGGAGCTACGGGATCCATGTCGCAAAGCTTGCCGGCGTTCCAAACGAAGTCCTTGAAACGGCAAATGAAAAGCTCTTAGAACTCGAAGCCGGAAATGCCATCATTGAGCTCCTGCCAAAAGAAAACAAAAAAACTCTGAGAAAAGAAAAAACGGATCCGGATCAGGTTTCCCTGTTCGATCTGTTTTCCGACCCGATCATCGAACGTCTGAAAGCCCTTGATCTGATGGAAATCACTCCATCGCAGGCCATCGGCATATTGGAGGAACTCAAAAATGCTGCAGCAAAATAGGATCATCAAGCTCCCAAAAGATGTTGCAGATAAAATAGCTGCCGGCGAAGTCGTCGACAGACCGCTTTCGGTCGTCAAAGAGCTCGTCGAAAATGCGATCGATGCCGGAGCGGATTCGATCATTATAGAAATTAAAAACGGCGGAAAAAACTATATCCGCATTACCGATAACGGCTGCGGAATTCCGAAAGAGGATCTTTTGACTGCCTTTGAGCGGCATGCAACAAGCAAGGTCAGGACCGCATCCGATCTTGATTCGATCATCACGCTTGGCTTTCGCGGTGAAGCTCTTGCAAGCATTGCAGCTGTATCAAAAGTCGAAATCATCACGAAAACACCAGAAGAAACGATTGGTTCGAGATTGCTCCTTTCCGGAAGCGAGATCATCAGCCAGACGGATACCGGATGCCCCGATGGAACGACCATCATTGTTTCCGACCTTTTTTACAATACGCCGGCTCGCTTGAAATTTTTAAAAAATGACGGGGCAGAAAGCAGTCTGATCCTTGATTTTCTTTCAAAAATGGCGATTGCATACTCCGGAGTACGCTTGCGTGTCATCAATAATGGCGCTGTTCTTTTTTCCACCCCGGGGAAGGGGAATGTTTCCACAAGTATATTGACTGTGTACAGCAAGGAGATCAATGATCCGCTGATCCATGTGGAAACCTCCCTGAAAGGGCTCTCGCTTGATGCCTATCTCTCTCCGCCGGCTTATACAAGAACGACAAGAAAACAACAGATATTTTTTGTGAACGGGCGCTATGTCAAAAGCAAAGTCCTTGAGGCGGCCGTTGATTCCGCTTACCGTCAACGTTTGTCCGAAGGCAGACATCCGGTCATTATTCTATTTTTGTCGGTCGAGCCGGAGCGTTTGGATGTCAATATCCACCCGAACAAGCGCGAGATCCGATTTGATGACAATCCAACGGTGTTAAGCTTTGTCAGTGACTCTCTTGCAAAAGGTCTCCTCGGAAAGGAAGCGGTTCCTGAAATCCGAAAAGAATCCTTGTTCCGCAGCAAAGAATTTTATCTTTCAGAACCGGAGTCAAAGGGAAATCCAATGACGCCGCCAGCAGCACTCGCACAGGAAAATACAGTATCTTACGAGAGCACATCGCAAAATAATGATACTGAGAACGAAAGTGTTGACGTAAATACATTATTGTCAACCAAACGTGCAAAACAGATATCTTTTGAAGAAAAAATGGTATCCAACATAGATTTACAGGCAATCACGATATCCGGCTCGATTTTTGGTACTTATATTACAGGTGCAGATGAGCATAGTTTTTATCTGATCGATCAGCATGCCGCGCATGAACGCGTCTTTTATGAAAGGCTGCTTGAGGCTTCCGAGCGCAAGGAAAAAGCTTCACAGCTGCTTTTGGTTCCGATCATAAAAGAAACTTCGGTTGCCATTGCAGGAAATCCGGAGCAATTTCTCGATTCGCTCAAGCAATTTGGTTTCGAGCTTGAAGTCTTTGGAACAAAAGCATTTGTGATCAAAGCAGTTCCGGCTTTTATGGAGCAGGCTGAGGCCATTGAATTTTTGGATGCCTATTTTGATGAAGCGGATGAAATTTCAGCATTTCGCGATCAAAAAAAGCTCGCAAAGATCATCATGGATTCCTGCAAAAGCGCAGTCAAAGGGAATCAGCATCTGACTTTGGCAGAGATGAAGCACTTGCTTTCCGATCTTTCCGAAACCAAAAACCCGTTTTCCTGTCCGCACGGAAGGCCGACGTTTATCAAACTCACAAGAGCTGAGATCGAAAAGCTTTTTAACCGGGTATAGCTTTATGAAGAAAAAAATCATTGTGCTTGTCGGACCGACAGCAGTCGGAAAAACAGAATATTCGATACGCCTTGCAAAAGCTCTTGATGCGGAGATCATATCTGCGGATTCCATGCAGATCT
The DNA here is from genome assembly GCA_964550965.1 of uncultured Oscillospiraceae bacterium. GTDB lineage: Bacteria > Bacillota > Clostridia > Peptostreptococcales > Anaerovoracaceae > STD2-154. Next base: position 10,659 of record CAZKCB010000009.1, on the reverse strand, counting down.
ATCGCTATCTTGACATCGGCAGCGCAAAACCCACAAAAGAGGAGCTTGCACTTGTGCCTCATCATCTTGTGGATGAGATCGATCCTAAAAGGGCGTGGTCTGCTGCTGAATACCAACAACTTGCTAAAAAGTATATCAACGAGGTCTTTGCAAAAGGAAAACGGCCGCTGATTGCCGGCGGAACCGGACTTTATGTCAATTCACTTCTTTATGATATGGATTTTTCGGTACTTCCGAGGCAAGCCGGCTTTCGTGAAAAGCTGGAACAGGAAGCAGAAGAATTTGGACCCGAGCATGTTCATAAGAAGCTTGAGAAGCTTGACCCGGAAGCTGCGTTGCGGATACATCCCAATAATATAAAAAAGGTGATACGTGCCATTGAAGTCTGCGAGACTTCCGGTGACCCGTTTCCCGATTTTGAAGCATCCTTAAAAAAAACAAAAGATTATGATGTGATCCTGGTCGGGCTTACCAGAGACAGGGACAAACTCTATCGGCGAATAGAACAGCGCGTCGATATCCTGATGGAGCAGGGTCTCGAAGAAGAGGTTTCAGGACTTCTATCGAAGGGTCTTGCTATTTCTGACATCTCAATGAAGGGCATCGGTTACAAAGAAATCATCGCCTACTTGAATGGCGAGTATGACCGTGAAGAAGCGGTCCGTCTGATCAAAAGGAACACAAGGCGCTATGCAAAACGTCAATTGACCTGGTTTCGAAGATATCCCGATATCCGCTGGTTCGATCTTTCTGAACTTTCAGGGATCGAAGAGGGGACGACTGCTATCCTTTCCTATATCCATGAACGCTTAGCCGATGAAAATCGCAAGGAGGAGTGATATGTCCCCGCAAAAACATATCAAAAAAGAACTCCATATTCAGAATAAAAGCGATAAACCCGACAACATCGTACTCAAAGAACATGAGATCATGGAACAGTGCCGGGAAATCGAAGAAATGCTTCCTCGTTTAATGAGGAGTTATTTTTCCTATCTTCGTGGAAACGTGCTTCCGATGACCCGTCTTGCGTATCTCCGGGATATTCGTTTTTTTTGTGAGTATCTCATCAAGGAAACAGGACTGACTTCGGCAAATAATATCTCTGAAATCACGGTAGAAGAATTTGATCGCATCAAAGGGTCGGATATCAATCTCTATATTGATTATTGCCGCCGATACGTTGTCGAAAATGAACGCTCCATAAACGTCTATCAAAATGAAAATCGTTCGCTCTCGCGCAAAAAATCTTCACTTTCCGTGTTTTTCAAGCACCTTTACAGGGAAGAATTGATCCATAAAAACATCACGGATGCCTTTGACCCGATCCGTGTTCCAAAGCCCGGGGAACGTGAGATCAAAGCCTTGCAGGACGACGAGGTCATGAAAATGCTCGATGCGGTCACCGAAGGCACTCATTTGACCAAAAGAGAGCATGAGTTTTGGGAAAAGACAAAACACCGCGACAAAGCGATCCTGCTTTTGTTTCTGACATACGGTCTCCGTCTTTCTGAACTGCAGCAGCTCAATGTGACTTCCTTTAATTTCAGCAGAGGAGAATTTAAAATCTACCGAAAGCGCGGAAAGGAATCCATGATGCCGCTCAATAAAACGGCCATAAAAGCCATCGAAGAATATCTTTCATTGGAACGAAAAAACAGCGATCTCCTTCCTGAAAGCGAAAAAGATGCGCTTTTCCTGTCTCTGCAAGGGCGAAGAATGACGGAACGGCAGATTCGGGAGCTTGTCAAAAAATATACCTCGATCGGGCTTGCAACATCGCGGGCAAAAGGCTACAGCCCACACAAGCTCCGCGCCACTGCTGCGACGTCGCTCATCGGAAGAGGAAATTCAATTTACGATGTGCAGGCACTCTTAGATCATGAAAATGTTACGACAACACAGCTTTATGCCGCTCATAAACTCAATGTAAAGCGCGATCTCGTCAAAAATTTTGAATGGGATGAAGAAATAGACAAAGCGCCGAAGGATTGATTGGAAATAAATAGAAAACAGCATTTGACTAAAAATAGTTACGGAGGAAATTATGGAAAACAAAACGTATCAGCTTTTGGCAGATTCCTTTGGGATTCGGAAGGATGTCCTTGATCTCGTTTCGGAAGCAGAAGAGCAAATCGCTCCTATATTCAAAAATCTCGACGATATCATGGCGTACAACCAATATAAGGTTCTGGATGTATTCCAAAAATGCAGGATCACCGACATGCATTTTGCCTGGAATACCGGCTATGGTTATAATGATCCGGGCCGAGAAGCTTTAGAAAAGGCTTATGCGCTTTTGTTTGCAACAGATGCGGCGCTTGTTCGTCCTATCATTGTAAATGGAACGCATGCGTTAACACTGACATTAACGGGTATATTAAGACCTGGAGACGAACTGATCTACTGCACCGGGAACCCCTATGATACGCTGGAAGAAGTCATTGGGATCAGGGGAGAAGGTAAAGGGTCTCTTAAGGATTTCGGCATCACATACAAGCAAGTCGAGCTGACTCCGGAAGGGGAGATCGATCTTGCCGCTTTAAAAAATACGATTTCCGAAAAAACAAGGATGGTAACTCTGCAAAGAGCCACCGGATACGGGTGGAGAAAAGCCATCACGATACCGCAGATCCGCGAATGGGCGGCTTTTGTAAAGGCAATCGATCCGAATATCGTTTGTATGGTCGATAACTGCTACGGAGAATTTTTGGATACCTTGGAGCCGACAGAAGTCGGTGCCGATGTGATCGCCGGATCCCTGATCAAAAATCCGGGAGGCGGGCTTGCTCTTACCGGTGGATACATTGCCGGACGCGCAGATCTGATCGAAAATATATCTTACAGAATGACTTCTCCGGGTATCGGCGGCGAATGCGGGCTGATGTTCGGTCAGACAAGAACGATGCTCCAGGGGCTGTTTATTGCCCCTAAAACTGTAAACGGAGCCGTCAAGGGAGCGATCCTTTGTGCAAAGGTCTTTGAAAACCTTGGATTTGAAATCTGCCCTAAGGCAGAGGACACAAGAAGCGATATCATTCAATCGGTCAAACTCGGATCTCCGGAAGCGGTGGTTGCTTTCTGTGAAGGAATACAAGCCGCGGCACCGATCGATTCGCATGTAAAGCCGATTCCATGGGATATGCCGGGATACGAAGATCCTGTTATTATGGCTGCCGGAGCTTTTGTCCAGGGCTCATCCATTGAGCTTTCTGCCGACGCTCCCATCCGTGCGCCTTATATCGTGTATTTCCAGGGAGGCCTGACCTATGAGCATTCAAAATTTGGTGTTATCAAAGCGTTGCAGGCACTGAAAGAACAGAACCTACTTTAATTTGTTCAGCAAATGGAATGGGCTGACAAAGGAGCATGTCATGAAACGCGTGATTTCTGTTTTAAAACTCACACTTTTAATAGGAATAACGCTTGGGGTGCCTGCATATATCTTCTTTGCGCATCCCGAGATCATCGAGCGCTTCAATACATTTGAAGGCGTCAATGACTTTTTGCAACAATATAAAGCCGCAAGCATCCTCGTCTATATCGGACTGCAAATTGTCCAGATCGTGATTTCCGTGATCCCTGGACAATTTATGCAGTTTGCCGGAGGCTATGCTTACGGTTTTTGGTTTGGTTATGTATTTTCCATTTTGGGGATCGCGGTCGGAAGCTCTATTGCTTTCGGACTGGCAAGAGTGCTTGGAAGAGATGCGATGCATTTGCTTTTTGGTGAAGAACGGCTGACGAAGTTTGTAAATGAGCTGAACAGTAAAAGAGCTTTTGCTATTTTAATCGTTCTTTATGCGGTGCCGGGGCTTCCTAAGGATATCATCACTTATGCCGCGGGGATCTCTGAATTTGGTTATGTTCGTTTTCTGCTTCTTTCGCTTATCGCGAGAACACCTGCACTTATGGGAACGCTCATCATGGGAAACATGGTAAACAACGGAAGCTATCACGGGCTTATCGTTTTTGTGATATTGACGATCTTTTTGTGCATCATTCTATTTATCAAAAGACACGATTTGACGCATTTCATAGACAGGGTATATTTGAAGTTCATTGAGCCTACTGACGACGAAGAGGAAGAAAAAGAACCTTTTTGATTTTATTTTGTATTTCGCCCGTAATATATTGTGATCCCGTTTTTTTCCATCCAGTTTCGCTTAGAATCCATTAAGATCTGAAGATCCGGGTCACGGCCACCTTGATACGCAGCAAGGACATCCTGCAAAAGATAAAGGTCATTGTATGTCATATAAGGGTAGTCTTTCATTCCATATCTTCCATTGCTTAAAAAGGCGTAGTTAAGATCGCCATCTTTTTTGATCCAATGGTCTCTTGTGATTTTGATTCCCATTAACAGCTGGTCTGCTGTTTTTTCGTGTTCGGGATCTCCTGTTTTATATAGGAATAGGATCACTGCAAGTTGATGATTCAAAGCACAGTGTGTGCCTTTGTTTCCGGCGGGATATGAATAATCCTGCAGCATTTTGCCTGTTCTGCTTTTATCACTGACGGTATAAAATTTTTGATTCGCATATTTGACCAGAAAATCAGCATATTTCAAATAGATCTCTTTAAATTTCTCGATCCCGAATTTCTGATACGCTACAAAGTAAGCCATGGCAAGGTCGGTATTAAAACGGTCATCAAAGTAAGACGGCCCGATATTATAATCCTTTGAAAGCCATTTGCTCTTTGCATAGGAAGGAATATAGCCATCCGGAACATAGTTTCTGCTTATAATATCGATCATTGCGATCCCAAGATCATCTGCGGCACGAGATCCGCCCGTCTGGATCAAACGACTTGGAGTATAAGAAGCAGGGTTGAGGTTATAAATATTTTTACCGCTCGGATAATAAGTCGAAGGCGACGGGAAATAATAACCGTCATAGCACCAGCGATCCTTGCCGGAAAACTGATAACCCGTCCAAATATAAGAAAGGATTTTATTGTTCCAGTCGATCAGAGCTTCTTCTGAAGAAAGAAAGAAAAAATCGCTATACTTTGCGTTCGAAAGCTTTGGCCATGAAAAAGTGATCCGAAACCCCATATCTTCTTTTTTGATCGCGATCGTGCCGTTTTCCGAAAGAATATTCTCAATGCTTTTATTTGCAATCGGCTTCCATGCATAAGGCGGGCAAAGAACCAATTCCTTTCCGTCAATGATCACATGAAGCATCCTGGAATAGCTGATGCTCGAAGAAGAAAGCGCTGAGACATTCCAGGCCTTTGTTTTCTCATCATAATATCTTACTGTCCCAGAAGTTCCTTCTACAATAAATGAAAGCGTTCCGCCCTTATATGCTCTTTCCTGATAAAAAAGATCTTTATTCGGAAAAGAATACGCAAGGCTTTTGGAATCTGCTCCTGAGAACTCCGCTTTTTGGATCTCACCGGTATTCATCGTGATCGTTTCAAACGCAGAAAAATCGCCGGAAACGTTTTCTGCAAGCTGCTGCCCGACCTTGGATCCATTTAGAAGCGCAGTTGCATTTACTGCAGCCGGAGTGCTTGTCGCTGCAGTTTCCGACGCAAAACAAAATTCAGAAAAAAGCAAAGAAAACAGACATGTTGTAATTGATAATACGATAAGAATCGTTAAGCGGAGCAGGGGAGGTCTTACTTCATACATAACTGATCATATCCTCCATATCTTCTTATTATTAACTAAAAGAGTAGCACAGAAACCCATTAAAATCAAATTCTGCAGAAATTTTCACTTTATATTTAAAGAGAATAAAAAAAACAAGAACATTTGTTTGAAAACCCCTTTACAAAGAACGCCCGTTCTGTTATAGTTCTTTTAGAACAAATGTTCGTTTTGTAAAACGATCATACAGAAAGGACTTCGCCATGAAAAAATCTTATCGCATCAAATCAAAGAAACGATTTTCCGCCTTTCTTTTTCTGCTTGCTCTTTTGATCGCGACCGGTACAGGAATCGTGTCCGGAACCGAAACTGCACAAGGCATGAGCGAAGCTGCTTACACTGAAGTTCTTGTAGAAGCCGGCGATACGATTTGGGACCTTGCTCAGGAATACGGGCCGAACGATCAGGATACCAGAAAAGTAGTTTATACGATCTGTGAGCTGAACAGCATCGATGCAGAAGATCTGCAAGCCGGCCAGACGATCCTGATCCCGAACAGCTGATAAAAGCAGAACCAATTGATGAAAGCTGCTAAAAGCGGCAGGTATATACTAAATCATGATAAGAAGAGTGTAACCGCAGGTAATTTGATATAAGGATATAATGAAAAATCGCTTAAATCGGCGATTTTTCTTTTGTGCTTAAAACGATTGGAATTTCAACGATTAAGAGCAAAGGTACTCGATGGGGTCTCTTATTTGTATATAACTATTCCGAAAATTGTTATTTTAGGAATAGTTATCTTTTGCAAATAAGGCGCAATCTGCTCCCCTCACAAGCACTGCGCCTCTTTTTACTTCAACGCACGTTTTTTGGTTTCGTCCTCCAAACGTTTTTTGAAATTATGTTTGTTCACCCATTTAAGCCAAACAACTGCTGCTGCAAAACAAATCACATACAGTAAGGCCTCACCAAGCGTAATATGCATATAAAATGATCTCCATTCTTAACGACGGCTTATGATATCCAGATAACTCTGTAAAATAACGCTGGCTGCTTGCTTGTCGATGACTTCTTTTCGTTTTTTGCGGCTGACATCCGCTTCGATCAAAACACGTTCTGCTATCTTTGTTGTAAAGCGTTCATCTTGGAAAACCACTTCAACGGTCTGCAGTCCCGAGCTTCTGAGTTTGTTTTTAAGAAGTTCGGTAAACTCGCGTACCTTTTCAGTCTGAATGCTTTCCGAACCATCAAAACTCAAAGGAAGTCCTACAACGATCGTCTTTACATCATGTTCTCTTACAAGATCAAGGACCTTCGCGGTATCTTTCCTGATACCGACCCGCTCGATCGTCATGAGTCCCTGGGCTGTAATGAACAGTTCATCACTCAAAGAAACTCCTACTGTTTTATCTCCGACATCAAGTGCCATTATTTTCAAATGCTTATCCACCTTTCACTGTTAACGGTAATTAATTATCGTCAACCAACTCTCTTTTGTTTATTTTTCGCAGCAAGTTTGCCTTGATCGAGGCTCGCACATTCTCCGAAAAAGAAAAGCGGGCGTAAGCGCCCGCCATCAATACTTATTTTTTGAGGAATGACCTCAAAAGCTCTTCGACCAAGTCATCACGCTCAATATGCCTTATAATGTTCCTGGCATTGTTATGTCCGGTAATATAGGACGGGTCACCAGATAAGATATACCCGACCATCTGGTCAATTGCATTGTAGCCTTTTTGCTCCAATGCATCGTATACCGCTCGAAGGATCTCTTCCGTCGTCTGTTGTGTGCCTTTATCCGGAGTGTTAAACAGGATGGTGTTTCTCTCCATCTTTATCACCTTCCTTTCCTTACCTATACCTTATTATACAAATTTGAGTGCTGTGAGACAAGCCGTTCTTGCATTTTTAATATTGTTGTAACAATCCAAAATTTAGCTTTTATAAAAGACCTGCCGCTACAGCAAAGGCATCTTTGATTTTTGTCGGATCTTTTGCTCCGGCCTGTGCCATATCAGCCTTTCCACCACCGCCGCCGCCTGCAGCTGCAGCGATCTGCTTGATGAGATTTCCGGCATGGTATCCTTTCTCCAAAAGATCATCACTGACAGAAACGATAAAGGTCACTTTTCCGTCGTTATCCGCTGCAAGCACTATGATACAAGCCTTCTGCTGCGCTTTGATCATATCGCAAAGATTACGAAGATCGGTAACATCGCATTCTTTATACTCACCGGTAACCAGTCTGACCCCGTTTATGATCGCAGCCGATTCGATCATTTGATCGATAGAAGAACCCATATCCTTTTGCTTGAGCTGCTCAAGTTCTTTTTTCTGGGCTTTCCATTCTTCCGTCATTCCCGTCAATCGGTTCAGGAAGTTATCCGGGTTTGCTTTCAACAGTTCAGCTGCTTTTGCTAAAATACTGTCTGCTTCATTGAGACGTGCTAACAAACCACGGCCGGTAATGGCTTCGATTCTTCTTACGCCTGCTGCAACTCCACCCTCTGAAAGGATCTTGAATGCTCCGATCTGACCTGTATTTGAAACATGAGTACCGCCGCAGAATTCACAGCTATAGTCTCCGGCCTTTACAACACGAACAAAATCTCCATATTTTTCACCAAATTGAGCCACTGCACCGGTAGACTTAGCTTCTTCGATCGGCATTTCTGTCGAGTTCACCGGTAAAAACAAACCGATCTTTTCATTCACGATTTCTTCCACGCGTTGCAGTTCTTCTTTTGTGATTGCTTCAAAATGGCTGAAGTCAAAGCGTAAAAGCTCTGCATTGACTGCAGAGCCAGCCTGCTCTACATGCTGTCCGATCACATCTTTCAATGCTTGATGCAGAAGATGAGTCGCCGTATGATTTCTTGCCGAGCTGTTTCTTTGAAGAGCATCTATCGCAGCATTGACTCTGTCGCCAACGCTGATGCTTCCCTCTTCCACAAGGATCCGATGAAGGAATACACCCTTATTTTTTGTTACGGAAAGCACTTTCGCTTTTAATGTTTCACTTTCAATAAAGCCGATATCTGTTGCCTGCCCGCCGCTTTCTGCATAAAACGGTGTGCGGTCAAATAAAATCGTAGCTTCTTCACCCTTTTCAATAGAATCTGCAAGCACATTTCCTTTGAAAATCGAAATGACCTCCACGTCGATCGAAAGTTCGTCATAACCTAAGAATACGGTTGGCTCAATGCCTGCAAGAAGTCCTGCACCATCTGCCCAGCCTGCATCAGTTTCTGATTTTCTGGCAGCTCTTGCTGTTTCTTTTTGATGTGCCATGCGCTCGCGGAAGCCATCCTGGTCAACGACATAGCCTTCTTCCATCAGGATCTCTTCTGTGAGTTCAATGGGGAAGCCATAGGTATCGTAAAGCCGGAACGCTTTTTCGCCATCCAACACATTTTCGCCTTTTTGCGCCATCTCATCCATATGCTGAGAAAGTAAGAGCGTTCCCTGATCGATCGTATTCGCAAATTTTTCTTCTTCTATGATCAAAATGCGATGGATGTAATCCTTCTTTTCCTCAAGTTCCGGATATGCGTCCCCGGAGATCGAAATCACGCGCTTTGAAAGCTCTGCAAGGAATTTTCCCTGGATCCCGAGAAGCTTCCCATGTCTTGCAGCACGACGCAGCAAACGACGGAGAACGTATCCCCTTCCCTCATTTCCGGGCAGAATTCCGTCAGCGACCATGAATGTGACCGAACGGATATGGTCAGTCACGATACGGATCGAAACATCCGTCGCCGCTTTTCCTTCCATATAGACAACACCTGATTTTTGAACGACTCCATCAAGAATGTAGCGGATCGTATCAATGTCAAAGATGGAATCTACGCCTTGCATGATACACGCTAAACGTTCCAATCCCATTCCTGTATCGATGTTCTTTTGTTTGAGAGGTGTATAATTTCCATCACTGTCTTTGCTGAACTGGGTAAAAACGTGATTCCAAAACTCTACATAGCGGTCACAATCGCAACCCGGTTTGCAGTCTATACTGCCGCAGCCGTAATCTTCTCCGCGATCAAAATAGATCTCAGAGCACGGTCCGCAGGGTCCAACACCAATTTCCCAGAAATTATCGTCCTTTCCAAGCCTGACGATTCGTTCTTCCGGCATTCCGATGATATTTCGCCAGATATCAAAGGCCTGGTCATCATCCTCATAAATAGTCGCCCAAAGCTTATCGACTGGCATTTTAAGGACTTCGGTCATAAACTCATAACCCCAGCGAATCGATTCTTCTTTAAAATAATCGCCGAAAGAAAAGCTTCCAAGCATTTCAAAGAATGTACCATGTCTTGCTGTATAGCCTACATTTTCAATGTCTCCTGTACGAATGCACTTTTGGCAAGTCGTCATCCTCTTGCTCGGCGGAGTCTCAAGACCTGCAAAATATGGCTTTAAAGGAGCCATCCCGGAATTTATGATCAGAAGGCTTTTGTCTTTTTCAGGAATCAGAGAAAAACTCTTTCTCCGGAAATGTTCCTTTGCCTCGTAAAATTCTAAAAACATGGATCGTAGTTCATTCAATCCGATTTTTTCCATAGTACGTATACTCCTTACTGTATTTATGAATCGCATTTAAAGAAATCGCACTTTTTCATGCGATTATCCGTTCCGTCCAATTATAGCACGAAGATTTCCAATTGTGTAGATGCAAGGTTAAAATAATGTTATCATAGTTCAAAGAGTCTTTTTACGGAAAGGATCGAACGATCATGAAAAAAAATCTTCTTGGCAAAACCGGCCTTATGGTAACTGAGATAGGCTTTGGGGTTTTGACTGTTGGAAATACACAACTTAATCTTTCTGTTTCAGAGGGTGCAAATATTCTTCGTTATGCGCTGGAACGCGGCATCAATTTTCTCGATACCGCCCAATATTATCAAACCTATCCTTATATTCGGGAAGCCTTGAAAGGTCTCCCCTTTGATCCTGTGATCTGTTCAAAATGCCTCCATTCTTCGTATAAAGAAATGGAAGTTGCCGTCCAAGGGGCCACCCGCTAAATGGATCGTGATTGGATCCATATTCTTTTGCTT
>CAZKCB010000008.1:0-18483 GCA_964550965.1 uncultured Oscillospiraceae bacterium | reverse complement strand
TCAGGCGTCTCACGATGACCCCTTCTTTTGCCATGCTCTTGGAGCCTTTTGAAAGAGTGATGCTAGTGATGGCAGGAAGCAGCTGCGGAGTGATCCCGACGGCAAGAGCCACCGAAAAAAGAAGAGAATCAATGGCAGGCCTGTCATAAATGACATTGATTGCGAAAACAGCAAGGGTAAGAAGAAGCATGATTTGAGTCAAAAGATACCCAAAGTGACGGACGCCCCGTTCAAACTCTGTTTCAGGAGGGCGCAAGGCAAGCTGTTCTGCGATCTCTCCGAATTCAGTACTTTGTCCGGTTTCCGTGATCAGAACCGTTGCGCTCCCGCTATGAACATTTGTGCCCATGTAAACGCAGTTCGTGCGGTCTTCCATGCTGCTGTCTTCGGGGATAAGCCCCTGCTTTTTTTCGGTCGGAAGCGATTCTCCGGTGAGAATAGACTGATTGACAAAAAAAGAGAGGCTGTCGAGCACCAAACCGTCCGCCGGCACAAGATTTCCGGCAGATAGTTTTATGATGTCGCCCGGAACGATCTCTCTTGATGGAATTTCAATTGCCTTTCCATCCCGTAAAACGGAAGATTTGACCTGTACTTTCGCACGGAGTTCCGCTATGGCGTTGCTTGCACTGTACTCCTGTAAAAAGCTCAATATCGCGCTTGCCAATATGATCAGTAAAATAATGCTGGCATCGATCCATTCTCCTGTCAAAGCCGATATCCCGGTTGCCAGGATCAGAATAATGATGATGGGGTTTTTAAATTGATTGAGAAACAGCATCAGCTGCGAAATGTTGTTTTGCTGTTTGATCGCGTTTTCCCCGTGCTCTTTCAATCGTACGGCGGCGTCAGCCGAGGACAAGCCATTCTGACTTGAACGGAAATGTTCCAGCGTAGCGTCCAAGGGCAAATTCCAGTATTTGATTTCGTCTTGCTTTTGCATAAACAATACGCCTCCCTGAGAGTCTCGTTCTATAGGATCGAAGTGTTTGCAATATACCCATTTTGCCAGGGAAAAAACTTAAATAGAGTTTTCCGGCTTCTCAGCTGTTTCACCCGCCAGAAGAAGGCTCGCGTGGAGAAAAAGCAATAATTCTTTGCCTGCCTTGCCTTTTTTCTTGCTTTTTAGACCATGACCTTCGAAAATAGGCTGCACACAGCAAAAAAAGCAAGGATTTCAAACGATTTCTGCGGCTTTTCTTGCTTTCCGGGTGTTTCTCCCGCCAGAAGAAGGTGGGCGTCGAGAAAAAGCAAGAATTCGCACCTTTTCCCCTATCTTATTATTGCTTTTCGCGGCGCTTCTTTCTTTTTCTTCTAAAATAACGGCAAAAAGCAATGTTTCTTTGCCGCCATTATCTTTTTTCTTGCTTTTTCTTTTGCGGAGTTTTTTCTTCCCACGGCACTTCTTTCTTTTTCTTTCGCAAAATTTTTTGCTGTAAAATGTAGTAATGAGCGACTGATTTGTGATAAAATGCAATAGATTTTTTTGATTATAAATTTGCCGGATTGAGAAAGAGAGAACAAGCAATGGGAAAGACAATAATGGTATTAGACGGAAATGAAGCAGCAGCTTATATAGCCTATGCATTTACCGAGGTCGCTGCGATCTATCCGATCACACCTTCTTCACCGATGGCTGAAAAAACAGATGAATGGGCAGCCCTCGGAAGAAAAAATCTCTTTGGACAAAATGTCAATCTGGTCGAAATGCAGTCGGAAGCTGGAGCCATCGGTGCGGTGCACGGGGCGCTCGAAGCAGGAGCTCTTTCGACTTCTTATACATCCTCGCAGGGCTTGATGCTCATGATCCCTGTACTTCACAGAATTGCCGGAGCCAGACAGCCGGCAGTTCTTCATGTAGCGGCCCGAACCGTAGGAACCCATGCAATGTCGATTTTCGGAGATCATTCAGATGTCATGAATTGCAGACAGACAGGCTTTGCCATGTTTTCGACGGGCAGCGTTCAGGAAGTTATGGATCTTGCGGCGGTCTCGCATTTGGCGGCCATCGAAGCCAAGATACCGTTCATGCACTTTTTTGACGGATTTCGAACATCCCATGAGCTTCAGAAGACCGAGCTCATCGACTATAAAGATTTGGGAAAACTGCTTCCTTGGGACGAAGTGGAAAAGTTCCGTGCAAAGTCCTTGAATCCGGAGCATCCCACCTTGCGGAACACCGTTCAGAATCCGGACATCTATTTCCAGGTAAGAGAAGCAAACAATCCTTCCTATGAGCAGCTCCCTGAAGTTGTGGAAAAATATGTAAATAAAATCAACGAAATCACGGGCAGGGATTATGGCCTTTTCAATTATTATGGAGATCCCAATGCCGAGAAGGTCATCATCGCAATGGGTTCTGTCAGCGGAACGATCCGTGAAACGGTCGAGTATCTGAACCGACAGGGTCAGAAGGTCGGCTATCTCCAGGTCCATCTTTACCGCCCGTTCTCGGAAAAGCATTTTCTGAAAGCTCTGCCCAAAAGCGTAAGAAAAATCGCTGTCTTAGACCGCACAAAGGAAATCGGAGCGATCGGAGAACCTTTATATCAGGATGTCTGCTCTCTTTTCACCAATGCGCCGGAAAGACCTGAGATATACGGAGGCCGTTACGGTTTGTCCTCAAAAGACACTGACTCGGCGCAGATCAAAGCCGTCTTTGACAACCTCGGACTATCGCCTCCGAAAAATCATTTTACGATCGGGATCACAGATGATGTGAGCGGCCTTTCGCTGCCGATCGGGCCTGCTATAGATACCGAAACAGACGGAACCGTCTCCTGCAAATTCTGGGGACTCGGATCAGACGGAACAGTAGGTGCAAATAAAAACTCGATCAAAATCATCGGCGACTATACGGATCTCTATGCGCAGGCCTATTTTGAATACGATACGAAAAAATCCTACGGGATCACAAGATCACACCTTCGCTTTGGTAAAACCCCGATCCTTTCGACATATTTGATCAAGAAAGCCAATTTTGTAGCCTGCCACAATGCGTCGTATCTCTATAAATATGATATCATCACAGAGCTTGTGGATGGCGGGACCTTCCTGCTCAACTGCCAATGGGCGGAGGAAGAATTGACTCGCTATGTGCCGGCCGCTGTGAAAAAATATATGGCGGAGCACAATATCCGTTTTTATATCATCGATGCAAATGCGATCTCGCAGTATCTGGGTCTTGGCAATCGCTCGAATATGGTTCTGCAATCCGCGTTCTTCAAGCTTGCGAAGATCATTCCGGTAGAGGAAGCGATCAAGTATATGAAGGATGCGGTAAAAAAGACGTATCGAAGCAAGGGCGAAAAGATCATTCGGATGAATCTCGAAGCCATCGACAGCGGCGTAAACGGATTGAAAGAGATTTCCATTCCCGCAGACTGGAAAGATGCAACAGAAGAAGCGTTGGAAGAGCAAAATGAAAATCTTCCTGCATTCATCAAAAATATCATGATGCCGATCAACGCACTGAAAGGCGACGATTTGCCGGTCAGCACCTTTATCGGTTACGAAGACGGAACGACACCTCTTGGCGTTACTGCTTACGAAAAGCGCGGGATCGCAACGACGGTTCCTGTTTCGGAAAAGGCAAGCTGCCTGCAGTGCAATCGCTGTTCCTATGTCTGTCCGCATGCGGTCATCAGGCCTTATCTGCTTGACGAAACGGAAGCAGCAGGAGCACCGGACGAGTTTGCCATGTGTCAGGCCAAGGGCGGCAAATTGAGCGCTTATCAGTATTCTCTGCAGGTCAGTGTACTCGACTGCACCGGCTGCGGAAGCTGTGCGGCAGCTTGCCCGGCCAAAGGCAAAGCCCTCACGATGGAGCCGGTCGATGTAGATCTGTATTATGATGAAAAACACTGGGAATACGGTCTCGCTGTCACGGAGAAAGAGGATGCTTTTGATCCGGCTACCGTAAAGGGCAGTCAGTTCAAGCAGCCGCTCTGCGAGTTTTCAGGCGCCTGCGCGGGCTGCGGAGAAACGCCTTATGCAAAGCTTCTGACACAGCTCTTTGGAGACAGGATGTATTGGGCAAATGCCACCGGCTGTTCGCAGGCCTGGGGTGCTTCGATGCCTTCCGTTCCTTATACAACAAACAAAGAAGGAAAAGGGCCGGCCTGGTCGAATTCGCTGTTTGAAAACAATGCGGAATTCAGCCTTGGTATGTGCCTGTCGGTCAAGCAGCAGCGGGCCCGCGTCAAAAACTCGGTAGAGGAGCTGCAGGCGCTGATCGAAAAAGAAGATTCGGAAAAAGAATTGAATGAAGCCATAAACGAATGGCTTGCTACATATAATGACTTGAACAAGTCGCAGCAGTCCTCCAAAAAGCTTGTTGCGAGTCTCGAAAAAGCAGGTAAAAAAGGAAAGACCGGAAAGCTTGCTGCCGATATCCTCCTTCACAAGGATCAATTAGCCAAAAAGACGATTTGGATGTTCGGCGGTGACGGTTGGGCCTATGACATCGGTTACGGCGGACTCGATCATGTATTTGCCACAGGCGAGGATATCAATGTCTTTGTCATCGATACGGAAGTGTATTCAAATACCGGCGGACAGTCATCAAAAGCGACACCGCTCGGTGCCGTCGCACAATTCCAGAGCGCCGGAAAGAAAAGCCCCAAAAAAGATCTCGGAAAGCAGATGATGAGCTATGAGAACGGTTATGTGGCTTCTGTCGCAATGGGTGCGGATCCCTCGCAACTGGTGAAAGCGATCACCGAGGCAGAACAGTATCCGGGTCCATCCCTGATCGTTGCCTACACTCCCTGCATTGCGCATGGCATCAAAGCGGGAATGGCTTCCGCGCAGCAAGAAATGGAGCGGGCAGTCAAAGCAGGCTATTGGATGCTTTATCGCTACAATCCGGAAAACGAAAAACCATTTATCATGGATTCCAAAGAACCGGAGATGTCCTTCCAGGAATTCCTCGCAGGAGAGGTCCGTTATTCTTCCTTAAATATAACGTTCCCGGAGAATGCGAAAACACTTTTTGCAGAAGCCGAAAAGGAAGCCAAAGCAAGATATCGCTATTACAAAGAGCTGAGTGAAAAGTAGATCTCGTTTCCGCAATGTGAAATATGTGAAAAACATTGAATAATTGGGAACGCTCAACTATAATATACAGGGCTGCAAAAAGAACCTTTTGTATCTTCGACCAAAAGGTTCTTTTTTTGCGAGAACGAAAAATTCAACATATTGTGGATCGAAAACTAGAAGTCGTACTGTACAGGAGGGAAACACATGAGTAGTACAAAAAACAAAATCATTCAAGTTGAAGAAAGGGTACCCCTTTCAAGAGGCATTCCGCTCAGCATTCAGCATCTTTTTGCAATGTTCAGCGCATCGGTTTTAGTACCGGCTTTATTTGGGATCAATCCCGCTGTCGTTCTTTTGATGAACGGCGTAGGAACGTTATTATTTATCTTTCTTACGAAGGGAAAAGCTCCGGCTTTCCTGGGCTCAAGTTTCGCTTTTCTCGCACCTACCTTTTTGATCTTAGGAAACCCCAATTTAGGATATCGCTATGCACTCGGCGGCTTTGTCGTCTGCGGAGTCGTATTCTGTCTTGCTGCACTTCTTATTAAATTATTCGGGATCAAATGGATCAATGTCCTGCTTCCGCCTGCGGCAATGGGCCCTGTCATTGCGCTGATCGGTCTGGAACTTTCGAGCACCGCAGCAGGCATGGGAGGATTGACCCTCAACCCTGCAACCGGATATACTGCAATCGATCCTAAATTAGTCCTTGTTTTCGCCATTACACTTGCCGTCGCTGTATTCGGCTCTGTCTTATTTAAAAAATTCTTTGCCGTAATACCTGTTCTGATTGCGATCGTTGTGGGTTATGTTTTGGCTCTTGCTATGGGAATGGTAGACTTTAGCACCGTTGCTGAAGCGCCGATCCTTCAAATGCCGAATTTCCAGACCCCGATTTTTGACCTCAATTCGATCCTGATCATCCTGCCGGCGTCGCTGGTTGTTATTTCAGAACACATCGGCCATCAGCTCGTAACAGGAAGGATCGTAGGCAGAGACCTTGTGAAAGATCCGGGTCTCCACCGCTCCTTGCTCGGAGATGGCTTATCGACCATCATTTCGGGCTTTACCGGTTCCGTCCCGACAACGACTTACGGAGAAAATATCGGAGTCATGGCGATCACAAAAGTCTACAGCGTTTGGGTCATCGGCGGAGCTGCTGTGATTTCGATCCTGGTAGCTTTTATCGGAAAAGTTTCCATCGCGATCCAGACGATCCCGACTCCGGTCATGGGCGGTGTCAGCTTTCTGCTCTATGGTATGATCGCTGCATCCGGTATCAGATTGCTCGTTGAGGAAAAAGTAGATTACAGCCGTTCGAGAAATCTTGCGCTCACAGCCGTTGTATTTGTTACCGGTTTGAGCGGAGCATTTGTTCAGCTCGGAGAAGTCCAGCTCAAGGGTATGGCTCTTGCGACAGTAGTCGGAATGGTTCTCAGCTTGATCTTTTTCGTCATTGACAAATTGCATCTTGCGAATGATGCTGAATAACAGCAATCTTGAAGTAATTTGACCGAACTCATATAAGGAAATCCCGGAAAACCGATAGGCAGAACGCTTATCGGTTTTCTTTTGAGAAAATAGAAGAAAGCTCAAAGACATGGCTTTACCGCGTTAAAGGATTGATATATTTCTAACGACTTGAAAGGCATTCTTGAACAAATAAAGGCGAATTAGTCGTGTAAATTTTTTGCATTTAACCTAGCATATACAATAATCACTGGAAATAAAGGATTTTTATAGAAGCAGAGCAAAAAGACCCTTGTTTTAATTTTCACAATGGGATATGATTGTTAAAGGGTAATAATCATCAAACAAGCTAAAGCAAAAATGAAAAGGTTCCTGACTATTTTAAAGGAGGTCAATATCTTCATGGCAAAAATATCTGAAAAGAGCAAAAACAAAACAATCAGCACACAAATACTTTCAATTGTAATTATTATGGTCATACTAATGACTGTTGCTATTGGTTCTGTCGCAATACTAAAAAGCAGAGCCTTGGTTATTGCAGCAAAAGACGCTCATGGGGTCAGCATTGCTGAAATCGTTGCAGGAACGGTAGATGGAGACAGTTTTGCAGGACTTGCCGCGGCAGACAGCAAGCAAGAATATTATGCAGAGCTTAAAGCTTCTTTGGACAAGATGAAGACAAGAACAAATGTAGAATATATGTATGCCGTTGTTCCGGATTTTGAAGCCCAGCAAATGCGATATATTGTTGAAGCGGCAACGCCCGATGATAACCCGGCTGATATTTACAGCTATGATACAAGAGTAGACTTCACCGATATATTCGGCGGAGAAAAAGAAAAAGCCAAAGCCTTTGAAGAAGCTTATAATAATGGGGAAATATATGATAACGGGGTTTACCGGGATCCAGAGTTTGGCTATATGCTTACTATTTTTGAGCCTATCAAAGATGCCAATGGAAATACCGTGGGAATGGTTGGAGTCGATATCAATGCAGATGATTTAATGACGCACCTCAACCAGCTCCTTTACATCCTCATCGGTATCGAAGTGGCGGGTATCCTTATAACCGTTCTCGTGGCTCATTATATAATCAAAAGAAGGATCATCAAACCGCTCAATGAAATGGTCCATGCGGCGGACACGATTTCTAACGGTGATGTCAATATCAATCTTTCGGTAGAGTCCGAAGATGAAATCGGGAAACTGGCGCAAAGCTTCAATAAGATGATCGAAACGATCAAAGACCAGTCAGAAATCTCAAAAAAAATTGCGGAGGGCGATCTTTCCGTCCAAATAAACCCACGTTCGGAAAAGGATATCTTAAGCATAAGCTTGCGCGCGGTCGTAGCGAATCTTAACAATCTTGTCAGGGAAGCAACGCAAATGGCTCGGACCGCAATCGACGGAGACCTCAATAAACGCGGAGACGCGAGCAAATTCAGAGGCGGGTATCAGGACATCATACAGGAGTTCAACGAAACGCTTGATGCTGTTACAAAACCCTTAAAGACGTCTGCTGCTTATATGAAACAAATCAGCGAAGGGAACATGCCCGAGATCATTACAGAAGAATATAAAGGTGACTTTAACGAAATCAAACACAGCTTAAACACCTGTATCGCGGCCATCAACTTATTGATTGCGGATACTTCCAAACTGGCCGACGCCGCCCGAGAAGGAAAATTGAGCACCCGAGTCGATTCTTCGGAGCATGGTGGAGATTTTGCTAAAATAGTAAACGGACTGAACGATACCCTTGATGCGATCACAAGGCCTTTGAACGTTGCTTCTGAATCGCTTAGAAAAATAGGGATCGGTGAAATCCCGCCGATCATCACGGACACCTATTATGGTGATTTCAACGAGATCAAATACAGCATCAATTCCTGTATACAAGGACTTGGCGGACTGGTCGAAGGAAACAGCATCCTCAAAAGAATGAGCGTAAACGACTATAGCCAAACAGTCGATGGAGAGTATCAGGGAATTTATGCCGAAATAGCGGAATCCATCAATTCGGTATCCCAAAGGATCAGACATGCGATCGAAGTGCTGAATAACATTGCAGTCGGAGATCTGAGCGAGCTCGAAGAACTCAAAGCCGTAGGAAAAAGAAGTGAAAATGATACGCTGCTGCCTTCGATCATAATCATGATCGAGAACATAAAAGCCCTGATCAATGAAGCGACTTATCTGACTGATGCGGTCATCGGCGGCAAGCTTGACACCAGATCTGATACCTCAAACTTCAAAGGAGCATGGGAAAGTCTGGTCGAAGGAATGAACAACATTCTGGAAGAAGTCGCAAAACCATTAACGGATGTTTCTGAGGTCATGAAGGAAATCGCCGGCGGCAACTTGGACGTTGCAGTAAAAGGATCCTACAGAGGTGACTTTGCTGTCTTAGCCCAGGAGGCGAATGGCACGGCAAGCAGGTTGAAACTCATCGTAGGAGAAATAACCGAAACGATAGAACAGATCGCGGACGGAAATCTTAATTTGGATCATCTGAGACAATACGAAGGAGACTTTGTCAGCATATCCGATGCATTGAATATAATCATCGATTCGCTCAATCAAGTCATGGGAGACATCAATGATGCGGCAGACCAGGTAACCTCGGGATCCAGACAGGTATCCGACGGAAGCCAGGCATTGTCACAGGGTTCAACGGAGCAGGCAAGCGCCATTCAGGAACTTACTGCATCGATATCCGAAATCGCCTCCCAAACCAGACAGAATGCGGTCAATGCAAATCAGGCGAGTGAACTTGCCACGGATGCGAAAAACAATGCCGAAAAAGGGAATCATCAAATGAAGGAAATGTTGAATTCCATGGAAGAAATCAATGGTTCCTCAGCAAATATCTCAAAGATCATCAAAGTCATCGACGATATCGCGTTCCAGACCAATATCCTGGCGCTCAATGCAGCAGTAGAGGCGGCAAGAGCAGGACAACATGGTAAGGGATTTGCAGTCGTTGCAGAAGAAGTAAGAAACCTTGCAGCAAGAAGTGCAGACGCTGCAAGAGAAACCACCGGGCTCATAGAAGGCTCCATTACGAAAGTTCAAGCCGGAACGAAGATCGCAAACAATACGGCTTCCGCTCTTTCGGAAATCGTATCCGGAATCGAGAAATCCGCAGACCTTGTCAAGAAAATTGCCGATGCCTCCAACGAGCAAGCTTCCGGAATTGCCCAGATCGACAAAGGGATCGAGCAGGTATCGCAAGTGGTGCAGAACAATTCGGCTACCGCAGAGGAAAGCGCAGCGGCCAGCGAAGAACTGTCGGGACAGGCAGAGCTTCTAAAGGAAATGGTTGCACACTTTAAAATCAAAAAAAGCGGAAGAACTTTGGCTGGAAGTCAGACCCGTTATCTCTCAAACAATGAGGAAAGCGGCAAGGGACATTCTGGGGCCTCGTTTGGATCAAAGATCCTGTTGAGTGACGATGAGTTTAACAAGTATTGATCGGTACTGCGTTGCAGCGCAATACTAAATGTATATAGCCAATTGGCGATCGAACAGGGTGCAGGGAAGATCTTTTTCTCCGTGCCCTGTTTTTCAAATTATATTGATTCAGTCATAATTTTGCCACAATCTTTGGTTACTATGAAGATGTCGTAAGAGAACTTACGAAAATCAAACGAAAATCGAAAGGGGTAACGTTATGAAAAATTTAAAAAAAATGGTCGCATTAGGGGCGATGGTAACACTTATCGGAGCAGCCTCCTTAACCGCATTTGCAGGTTCGGGATACAGCACACCCGCAGAAGTTCTCGCAGCACTTACCGGTAAGACAGTGGAAACTGTAATCACAGAAAAAACAGAAACAGGAAAGACCTACGGGACGCTGGCAGAGGAAGCCGGTAAGCTTACTGAATTCAAGGCAGAGCTTACAGCGGCAAAGAAGACCCAACTGGCGGAAAGAGTTGCTTCGGGCACGCTGACACAAGAAAGAGCTGATGCAATAACTGCGCAAATGCTGAAAAACCAGGAAAACTGCGATGGCAGCGGAACCGGGAACAACGGAGAAAGAATGGGTGCGGGATTTGGTAATGGACAAGGGAATGGCCAAGGACAAGGCAATATGAACAGGGGCATGAATGGGACCTGCACAGTTACTGAGTAATCGGAGGGTATAAATTGAAATAAATGGGTATCAGTCCGGTGGGTCAAAAATGATCCGCCGGACTATTTTTGTAAGGGTACTTGATCAAAAAAAGGAGAATTTCGTGAAGCATGAAATACTGGTAGTTGAAGATCAAAAAGAAATCAGTGATGTCGTTGTAAAATATCTGGATAGTGAAGGTTACGGATCTCATGTGTCGAAAGATGGATTTGACGCGCTTGAATATTTGAGCGCCAATAAGGTCCATCTTGTTGTTTTAGACGTTATGATGCCCGGAATCGATGGTTTTGAAGTGCTCAAAGAGATAAGGAAAGCTTCAGAAGTCCCGGTGATTATGCTGACGGCAAAACAGGAAGAAGCAGATCGTATCAAAGGATTTGACATAGGCGCAGATGATTATGTGGCAAAACCGTTTAGCTCACGGGAACTGATGCATCGAATCAAAGTGATCATAAAGCGGATCTATCACGATTCGGATGAAATGGTCTACAGATATAAGGATCTTAGTCTTTACACAAACAGCAAAAAACTATACCGAAAAGAGCAGGAGATCGTGATTACCTCGACGGAGTATGAACTTCTCCTTGTGATGTTTCAAAACCAGGGGCAAGTTTTATCCCGGGAGCAACTGATCCGCTATGCCTACGGAGAAGAATATGAAGGTTATGATAGGAATATAGACAGTTACGTGAAGAGGATCCGGCAGAAAATCGAAGAAGATCCAAAGGCCCCGAAGGTCTTGATTACCAAATATGGCGCAGGATATCTATTCGGAGGTGATGCAGCGTGACAATAAGAAAACAGTGGCTTGTGGCGCTGATCGCTGTTGCAATCATTTCCGTTGCAGTGAATTCTTTGATCTTCAGTCAGCTTGTAGACCGATATTTTGTTGATTATGTGACAGAGAATTATGCGGAGCATGTGAGCCAGATAGAGGAATATTCGAAGAAAGTGTTATTGTCTGACGGTTATACAAGCGAGCAGATCTCAGTTCAATTGGAAACACACCTGTCGGCACCGATTTTACAGATCAAACTCTATGATGCAGAAGAAACCCTCTTGGCTGACGTAAAACTTGGAGGAGGCAATGGAAAAGGGCAAGGGCATGGGATGATGAGTCGAGCCGAGGACGGGCAACTGGAGCAAGTGGATTCTATAGAAATCAAAGATGGAGCAAAAGTGCTTGGAACCCTTCATATCAAACACTACAGCCCGATCGAAAACACCTTGTCGGCGAGCAAATTCCAGTACTCTCTTTTTTACAACAGCATCATCGCAATAGCTATCGCTATGATACTGGCGCTTTTAGCCGGACTGTGGATCAGTAAAAAAATGAGTAAAGAATTGATCGACACGGCAAATCTTGCGCAGAGCATCGATCTGGGAAAAGAAGTAGCTCTCAAAAACTCAAAAGTATTGGAAATCAGATCGATTCAGCAAAGCCTGCAGGAGCTTCAAAGAAAATTGAAGTTGAAAGGGAAAAGCAGAAAAACACTGATCGATTCCTTGGTGCATCAGACGAGAACTCCGCTTACGATCATAAAGACACATCTGGAAGGCATAGAAGACAATCTCATTGAAATGGATGGAGATGAAATCAAAATACTTCAGGAGCAGTTGGACAATATGACGTCCATCATTTCAAATATGAGTCAAATGATCGACGTATCCGAGGATCAAGAAGTAATAAAAATAGAAAGTTTCGAGTTGAATAAAATCCTGAAGCAGGTAGTGAGTGGGCTGAAACCTCAATTCCTGGAAAAAGAAATAAAGTTGATCTTTGAGGGCAGCGACTCAATAGAAATGAAGACAGATCGTTATCTCCTAAGTCAGGTGATTTATAACCTCTTGACCAATGCCTATAAGTTCACAGAAACGGGAGGCTCGGTCACATTAAGCAGCACGGACAGCAAAGAAGCGGCAACAATCGTTATAGAAGATACGGGAAAAGGTATCGCGAAGGAAGATCTGGAGCATATTTTTGATGCCTACTATAGGGGCGAAAGCTCCGCCAGAACAGCAGGTGAGGGCCTCGGGCTCTTTATCGTAAGAGAAAACATTTTGAAACTTAAAGGAAGTCTTAGCGTCGAATCAACGATAGGGCAAGGAACAAAATTCAAAATCGTCATCCCGAAATAAATCATGTCCTTTACTTCTTACAAATAAAGGATATAATAGAGCCAATTCAAATTTCTTGTGGTGAGGTGATTTGAATTTCAAGGAGTAAAGTTATTTAGCAGGCTTAAGAGAAGCAGAAGGACTGACAACATGTGCGGGGCAAAAAACAAAGACCATTATATCCAAATCGCAGAAGAGGCAAATGCATATCTCGAAGATCTTTTGGAAACGTGTGACACGACTGATCATATCAATGAGCTGTTTAGCGAACACTGGGCAGAAGAGTAACGGAGGGATAACTTAACTAAAACTGGTTTGTCAACTAAAAGAGAGCCTGAAAAGGCTCTCTTTTTAAGCTTTAGATTGTTATAAAAACACCGTTAATGTATAATGAACCAATAACATAATTCTCCTTTTCTGTATCAAAAAAAAATGAGCTTTAGAATTGAGGAAGTTAAGTTGAATCATCTTGATAAACTAGAGAGTAAAAGCGTTCATATAATCCGTGAAGCATACAGGCAATTCCCAAATCTCTGTATGCTATGGTCTATTGGAAAGGACAGCACCGTGTTGCTTTGGCTTGCGCGCAAAGCTTTTTTCGGACATGTTCCCATGCCTCTCGTACATATCGACACACACTTCAAAATTCCTGAAATGATTGTATACAGGGACCGTCTTGCAAAGCAATGGAAGCTTGATATGGTCTACGGCGAAAATGCGGAGGCCCTATGCGAAAAAGATACCTTTCCGGACGGTAAAACAAGCCGAATACAGTGTTGTAAAAATCTTAAAACCGAAGCACTGAAACGTGTTTTAGGCGGAGACTGCATTCGTTACAGAATGGATCATCAAAGCGGAAACTATGAACCTGATAAGAATAACGAGCCCTTCACTGGAGTCATTGTAGGAGTTCGTTCTGATGAAGAAGGAAGCCGTTCCAAGGAACGTTATTTTTCACCCCGTGATAAAAACAACGATTGGGATGTTGCAGATCAACCACCAGAGTTATGGAATCAGTATAAAACCGAATTTGCTCCGGGGACACACGTGCGGATCCATCCGCTTTTGGATTGGACAGAGCTTGATATTTGGGAGTATATACTCAAGGAAAACATTCCCGTAGTCTCTTTGTACTTTGACCAAGGTCAAGGCATTCGGTATCGTTCTCTGGGGTGTGCCCCATGTACCAAACCTGTAGAGTCTACCGCCCAAAGCGTCGAGGAGATCGTAGCCGAACTCAAGGATGGCAAGTTTTCGAATATTGCCGAAAGGTCTGGCCGCGAACAGGATAAGGAAGACGGCGGTGGGTTGGAAGACCTTAGAAGGGATGGTTACATGTAATATGTCAAAGAGCATGGAATGTGGAAACCGTCAGGATATGCGAATCGTTGTTGCAGGACATGTTGATCATGGAAAGAGCACAGTAATAGGGCGGCTGCTTGCCGACACAGGTTCGCTGACCAAGGGGAAACTAGAACAGATTCAGGAGAAGTGCAGGCGAACAGCAAAACCATTTGAATATGCGTTTATACTGGATGCCCTAAAGGATGAGCAAGCGCAAGGGGTAACGATTGATTCGGCAAGATGCTTTTTCAGAACAGAAAAAAGGAATTACATTTTAATTGATGTGCCCGGGCATACGGAGTTTATTAAAAACATGGTATCCGGGGCATCAAGGGCTGAAGCCGCTGTTATTGTAATAGACGCTGCTGAGGGAATCAAAGACAATTCAGAAAGACACGGAAGGTACCTCTCGTTTTTGGGGATGAAACAGGTTTGCGTACTTATAAATAAGATGGATCTCGTTGGATATAGCCAGGAGAGGTTTGATGAAATTGTCAAAATCTATTCTGCTTTTCTGTCCAATATCAACATGACCCCCCTCTGCTTTATACCGGCAAGCGGTTACTGCGGTGATAACATAGTATTCTCTGCAGAAAGCATGAAGTGGTATTCTGGTCCGACTTTGCTGCAAATGTTGGAAGAATTCGTTTCAGAAGAGGAAATGGGGAACAGTTCATTTCGGATGCCTGTTCAGGATGTTTACAAATTTACCGAAAACGGTGACCAGAGAAGGATCGTTGCAGGGACGATAGAATCGGGAAGCATCTCGGCTGGGGATGAAATCGTGTTTTACCCTTCAGGAAAAAGCACTCATATAAAATCGATCGAGTTTTTCAATAAAGAACAGCAAAATATGGTGTCGGCCGGATACGCAACAGGCTTCACTCTTGAAAATCAGGTATATGTCAAAAAAGGAGAACTTGCAGCAAAAGCTAACGAACCTAAACCTCTTATAGGAACACATTTGCGGACTACGCTTTTCTGGCTGGCCAGAAAAGCGGTCAAAGAAGGCAATCGTTATCTGTTCAAGATCGGAGAGACAAAGACTGGCGTAACCATTGACAGAATAATGAGCGTTATGGATGGCGCTAATGCTGGATTCAAAACTGCCCGGCAGCTAGATCGCTATGAAATTGCAGAATGTGTTATAACGCTTGATCATGAAATTGCATTTGATCCCTCGGGGCTTTATGCTTCTGCGGGAAGATTTGTTATAGTCGATGATTATAATATTGCAGGAGGCGGAATCATTCTTGAAAATCTTCAGAAGGAGACGGAATCAAAGAAACGGTTTAGCAGTTTGGGAAAAGTCACGTATGAAGAACGATGCGAGCTTTTGGGTCAAAAGGGAATGGTTTTTTGGTTTACCGGTTTGTCAGGCGCCGGAAAATCTACAATAGCAATCGAACTTGAGCGTGAACTGATAAACCGAGGCAGACTTTCGTATCGGCTGGATGGAGACAATATAAGAGACGGCCTGAATTCGGACTTGGGATTTAAAATCAGCGACAGAAACGAGAACATCAGGCGAATTTCCGAAACAGCAAAGCTTCTTCTGGAAAGTGGTATGATCACGCTTGTCTCTTTCATCTCCCCTTTGCGAAGCATGCGTGAGATGGCAAAGAACATCATCGGGGAGGAAGTATTCGTTGAAATTTTTGTCAAAGCAGAGTTGAAAACATGCATAGAGAGAGATACAAAGGGTTTGTATAAAAAAGCAATCGATGGAGAAATCAACAACTTTACGGGCATTTCTTCTCCCTACGAGGAACCCGATTGTCCGGATCTTGTTTTGGATACCGATGAAAGCAGTGTTGAGGAATGTGTTAAAAAGGTTTTAAGATACATTGAAATAAATAATAAAAAGGCAAGTTGGGAGAAACGAATATGACCGATGTAAATATTTTTATTGTCATTCTGATCGGATTTGTAGCGCAGCTCATTGATGGTTCTCTTGGAATGGCATATGGAGTAAGCTCGACTACTTTTTTAACAACTGTCGGCGTGCCCCCAAAGGTCGCAAGTGCAAGTGTCCATACTGCCGAAGTTTTTACGACATTCGTTTCCGGAATATCACATTGGAAAATGAAAAATGTAGATTGGGCGATCTTCAAAAAGCTCGTATTCCCAGGCGTCATAGGAGGTGCGTTGGGCGCGTATGTTTTGGTGAGTTTTCCGGGTGATCTCTTATCTCCAATTGTCACAGTTTATCTTCTGATCATGGGCGTCGTTGTTCTGATCCGCGGAATACGCGGTGTTACAAAAACCCTTATCAAAGGGAATAAACTCATACCACTAGGTCTGGTAGGAGGCTTCTTTGATGCGGTCGGCGGCGGCGGCTGGGGTCCGATCGTAACCTCCACCATGGTTGCTTCCGGACATCCCCCCAGATACACCATAGGCTCGGTCAATACCGCTGAATTTTTTGTGACCTTGGTTCAAGTGCTGACTTTTACGGTATTGATAGGTATAGGCGAATACTGGCAGTATATTCTCGGACTTGCCATTGGGGGAGTTCTTGCTGCACCGCTCGCGGCGTGTATTTGTGCAAAAGTATCCGATAAAAAGCTGCTTCTTATCGTCGGAAGCCTTATTATTATCTTGAATACCCGAAATATCATAATGCTTTTTCTTTGAGTAAAAGATCTATAGTGAAAATCAGAAAGAATTTATGTGAGGTAATGAATGAGACCCTTTCAATGTAACTACAGCGGCAGAGCGCTGGAATTGCTGGACAAACTTAATATTTCCCTGATCCTTTCGACATATCAGGCAGGAAAGGTCATTATTCTTTCGAGTGATGGGACACATATGCACCAGCTTGTCAGGGACTTTCAAAGGCCGATGGGAATTGCGGTAAAAGAAAATATGATGGCGCTCGCCGGAGCTTTGGGAACGACTGTATTTAGAACGGACGAGAGCTTAGCAAAGAACTACCCGGAAAAGCCGGATACCTACGATGCCTTTTTTTTCCCGACGGCCATGTTTCGAACGGATTATGTCGATATCCATGATATTGCATTTACGAGTCAGGGGCTTGTGGGTGTCAATACCTCATTCAGCTGCCTTGCGAGATTGGATAGAGAATACTCCTTCAATCCTATCTGGAAGCCAGCCTTTATAAATGATTTTGTGGGGCAGGATCTTTGCCATTTGAATGGAATGGCAGTAGATGAGGCTACCGAGATAAGATATGTAACAGCTTTTGGAGAAACGACATCAAGGGAAGGATGGAGAGAAAACAAATTAACGAGCGGAATACTCATTGATGTACTTACTAATGAAATCGTCTTGGACAAATTGCCGATGCCGCACTAGCCGCGTATTTACAAAGGGGAACTTTATTTGATCCTTTCGGCCGCCGAAAAACTCGTCAAAGCCGATTTGAAAAGCAACAGCTATCAGGAAATTGCAAAAGTAGATGGATTTATCAGAGGGCTGAGCTTTATCGAAAACTATGCCTTTATCGGAGTCAGCAAACTGCGAAAAACTCATACGTTTTCCGATCTGGACATTGCGGATAAAGAGATCACTGCAGGCATTGTAATAGTAGATATCGAAACCGGAAAAACCGTCGGTGAAATCAAATACGATACCAGCGTCGAAGAAATCTATGACGTTCATATATTGAAGGGATTTAAAAGAGTCAACATTTTAAACTATCAGCAGTCGCTCAGGCACAGAGCGCTTATAACTCCTTATGGGTGCCAGTGGATAGAAAACATATCCGAAAATCAATTCGCAAAAGATGAAAAGGAGAACGTAAATGAAGAGAAAAAGTAAAAGCAATTTTGAATACCGCCAGTCTATGTTCAACAAATACTCCATTGATGAAAGTTACCTACAGACGGGCAAGCAAAGAAGAGCCTGCCTGGAGCTCCTTGAAAAAATCGATACAAATCAAAAGATCGATGATAAAACAATGATCGAGAAAATTTCCTCGGTATTTCAGGGTAGCGATCTCCATAAAAAAGTGGCTTCTTGTGTCACTGTTGCCGCCCTACTGACCGCACTGCAGAGCACTCCTGTAATGGCTCTCGCATCCAATGATTATCAGGCAAAGGCAGAATCTGCATATTCCGAAGTGCTTTCTTCGGATAAGGGTGTTATTCTGGACAGCGATAGTTATCTCGACAAGAGCGCATCGGCGGTTTTACAGCCCGTTAAAAGCACCTCGCTGCATCTTTTTTCAAATAGGGTTTTAACAAACGAATTTGAACCGATGCAGGACAATGGAGTTTTCATTGACTCGGACTCTGATGTTGCTATATTTCCCGCTCAAGAAACAAAAATTCTGACTGTTATCGACACAGATCTCGAAGATTGGGAAATAATCAGAGAGGGAGTCAGTGAAGGAAATAACCTGCTTCGTGAAA